>CAZSLY010000050.1:2650-4034 GCA_964608045.1 uncultured Gammaproteobacteria bacterium
GAAGATATTAGTTTAAGGGCTTTAAGAATTTTAAAGGAAGTAGATTTTATTTTAGCTGAAGATACCAGAACTACTTTGAAGCTCTTGAACCATTTTGGAATTAAAAAAGAAATTTTAAGCTTTCATGAGCATTCAACTCTTAGAAAACTGGGATTTCTTTTAAAATTATTGAAAGAAGGAAAAATAGGGGCTTTAGTTTCTGAAGCTGGCACGCCAGGAATTTCTGATCCTGGAAATAAGTTGGTAGAGAAAGCAGCTTTATTAGGAATTAAAATTGTACCGGTGCCCGGACCAAGCGCTTTAACAACCGCTTTAAGCATCTCCGGTTTTGATACCAGCAGGTTTGTTTTTCTAGGCTTCCTGCCGCGAAAGAAAAAGAGAAAGAAATTTTTAGAAAAAATTGTTACCATTAAAGAAACTATAATTTTTTACGAGTCTCCTTATAGAATCATCAAAACTTTGAAAGAATTAGCTGAGATTTTTGATTCAGCCAAAAGACAGATAATGGTCTCTCGAGAGCTGACTAAAAAATTTGAAACTATTTATCGCGGCTTTATCCAAGAAGTAATTTTCCAAATAGAAAAAGGACCAGTTAAAGGAGAATTTACTATTATAGTCGAGAAAGCTCCTAATTTTAATCGTGGAGATAAATCGGGAAACTCTTTTAAAACTTGACAAGCATTGTTGATATTGATAAGATATAAACAATATGAATTATAAACATTTTCGTAATCAAGTATATTTTATCAACTATCATTTAATCTGGTGTCCCAAAAGACAAAAACCTGTTTTAGTTGGTATGGTCAAAATTCGACTCATCCAAATCATTAAACAAGTAGCCAGAGAAAAAGATGTTGGAATTCTTGCTCTTGAAATTATGCCCGACCATCTTCATTTATTTATCTCTGCTTATCCAACCATTGCTGTTCACAAGTTAGTTAAAGCATTTAAGGGTAGAAGCTCTAATCTGTTAAGAAAGGAATTTCCTCATCTTCTTAAAATTCCTTCTCTTTGGACACATAGCTATTTTATTTCTACGGCTGGCAATGTTTCCAACAAAACGATTCAGAAATATATTGAACAGCAATCTAAAATATGAAAAAGACATTTCAATATAGAATTAAATCAAATTGGTTGACATACCAAAAAGCGGAAAAATGGCTTTCTCTTTGTCGTCAATTATACAATGACTCTCTTAATGAAAGAATAATCGCCTATAAAGAAAACAAGAAGCCAATCTCTCAATATGAACAAATGAAACGACTCCCTCAATTAAAGAGAGTGTTCCCGGATTTTAAACAAATTAACTCCCAGACCCTTCAAGATGTAATTCAGAGATTAGATAAGGCATATCAAGGATTCTTTCGCAGAGTTAAGAATAAAG
>CAZSLY010000051.1:0-4005 GCA_964608045.1 uncultured Gammaproteobacteria bacterium
AACAAAAAATAGATGGCGTTTTGGCGATCCAAACGCTAAATATCTTCCGGAAACAGAAAAAATCTGTCAGGAAGTTATTTCTCTGCCAATGTATCCGGAATTGACGAATGAAGAGGTAGATTATGTTATTGAGGTTATTAGAAAATTTTATGAATCCTATTAGAAAATTACAATCAACATCTGGTTCTACGGCCGAACCTCATAAAAGCTTGTGGAGCAGACTTTCTAATGGAATAAAAAATAAAAAGATCCTCTTTTTAATTTTAGACCTACTTCTTTTGGTTTTCATCGCCTGGTTTTCCTTTTTACTTCGTTTTGAATGGTTGATCCCGCCAAAGCACCTCATTCATTTAAGGCAGTTTATTATTTTAAGTCTTTTGCTTTCTCTGCCTCTTTTTTATTGGCAAAAACTTTATCAATTTTCCTGGGCTTATGTGAGTATTGCTGATTTATACCGGATTACCATCGCGGTTACTTTTTCCACTTTTATCATCGGTAGTCTTGTTCTTTTATTTAGGGAATCTCTTTTTTTGGGTTTCCCCCGCTCCGTGATTTTGATTAACTATTTTTTTACTCTTTTAGGAGTGAGTGGTTTGAGAATCGGCAAGAGAGTTTTTGCTGAAATTTTCAAAAAACCAACAAAGGGCAATCATCGGGTTTTAATCGTCGGCGCTGGCGAAGCCGGAGTGGAATTGGCAAGAAGTTTAGCACAAACTCCTTACAATCTTGTTGGCTTTATTGATGATAACCCGGCTAAACAAAAAACTTTAATTCATGGTTATCCTATCTTAGGTAAAAGAGAAGAGACACCAACCATCGTTAAAGACTTTAGCGTTGAAGAAGTTATTATTGCTTTTCCCTCGCTTCCTTCAAAAATCATTAAAGAAACAGTAGAAATTTGCCGCCAAGCCCGTATTCCCAAAATTAAAATTTTGCCAAGCATCAGAGAGATTATGGATGGCAAAATAACTTTGGCCAAAATCAGAGAGGTTTCGATTGAAGATTTGCTTTTTAGAGAGGAAGTCAGTATTGATAAGGGATTAATCAAAAATTTTCTATACGGCAAAAAAGTCCTGGTCACCGGCGCAGCCGGCTCGATCGGCTCTTATCTCTGCCGGGAAATCACTAATTTTTATCCGGAGAAATTAATTGCTTTTGACCAGAATGAAACTGGAATTTTCCGTTTAGAAAACAGCTTAAAAAAAGAATTTCCTGAGATTCCTCAGGTTTTTGAAATTGGCGATATCACTAACTCAGAAAAGGTCAATTTCTTACTTGAAAAACACAAGCCTGACATCATTTTTCACGCCGCGGCTTACAAACATGTGCCCTTGATGGAAGCCCAGCCTGAAGAAGCGGTTAAAAACAATATTTTTGGCACTTTAGCTGTGGCTGAAGCAGCGGTAAAAAATAATGTTGAGAAACTAATTTTTATCTCAACCGATAAAGCCATTAATCCGACCTCGGTCATGGGCGCGAGCAAACAAGTTGGAGAAAGGATCTGTCTCTCTTTAAATAAAAAGCAAACAACAAAATTTTGCGCGGTTCGTTTTGGCAACGTGCTTGATTCTCAAGGCAATGTGATTGAAATCTTTAAAGAGCAGATTAAAAAAGGAGGCCCGCTTGAAATCACGCATGAAAAGATGAAAAGATATTTTATGACTACCAAGGAAGCTTGTCTTTTGGTCCTTGAAGCCGCGGCTTTATCAAAAGAAGGCGAGGTTTTTGTGCTTGATATGGGCGAACCAGTAAAAATTATTGATTTAGCCAAAGAAATGATTAAATTAGCTGGTTTCAGACCGGATATTGACATCCCAATTGTCATCAGCCAGCCTCGGCCCGGTGAAAAACTTTTTGAAGAAATTTTAACTGATTCTGAAAAACCAACTAAATATGAAAAAATCTTCATCGCCAAACCGGATGAAGTTGATGAAAAAAAACTTTTTAAAAATTTAGAAGAATTAGCCCAAGCGACAAAAAAAATGGAAAGAGAAAAAATTATTAAAATCTTTAAAGAAATTTTACCAAATTATCAACCCACCGTCCCGACCTCCGACATCAAGAAAAATTATCCACAAGAACCCGCCTCTCAAAAAACTGCGAGGTCGGATTTCTAAAGTAACTTGAAATTATTAATCACCAAGCTAAATTTATAGCCTAAATATTTCGCGGCCTGGCGGCAGTAAGCCATTCGCAAAGTAAAAATCTCAAAATATTCTATGATCGGCACAATTTTAGTATCAATTCGCAAGGTTAAAATAACCTTCTTTTTATTTTTATCAATTTTTAATTTTGTCTTCGTTGTCGCAAAATTAACCCGGTCGTGAATATCAGCTTTAATTTTTTTAAATGATCTGACAATTACTCGTGAACGATGAACGTCTGATTTATCCGCGATTACCACCACCGCTGAAATTTTATTGGAAAATTTCATTTCTCCTTTATCATGATTGGCAATTGCTTGAATAATCAAGGTTATTTCCCGGGAAGAAAAATCATTTTGAAAAACCTGGTGAAAAAGCAAAGCCCCCCAATAATGATGGTCGGTCCGGCCTAAAAAATTACCCAGATCATGGCAATAAGCGGCAATCGCCGCCAATTCTTGTTCTCTTTTAGTCAAGCTAATTTCTCCGGCTAAGTTTCTGGCGCGGTCGGCAGTCAGTCTTGCGTGCCGCAGTCCATGCTCCGTATATTCTAAGGCCTTTAAAGCCTTTTCTGTCTGTTTCAAAAACTCAATTATTTGCGGGTGATTTTTAATTTCCGTCAAAGTCAACATAAATTCTAAACTACTGCCGCGGCTGTTTTTTCTAAAATCTGTTTTCTTAAATCTTCAGCTATTTTAGGATTCGCTTTCAAAAATTCTCTGGCCGCAATTTCGCCTACTCCTAATTTTATCTCCCCCCCGGTAGTAGAACCAAGTTCACTACGGGGCTTTGCAAAACTAAAAGTATTGCCGGTTTTTTTTACCAAGCTATAATTCTGGCCTAAATTTAACAGGTCTCCAGATGTAGAGATTCCTTCATTATACAAAATCTCAAATTCGCAAATTCTAAACGGCGGCGCTACTTTATTCTTCACAATTTTTGCTTTAACGCGATTACCGATAATTTGCTCTCCCTTCTTCAACTGAGCCAAACGTTTGAGTTCAATTCTGACCGAAGCGTAAAATTTCAAAGCCATGCCGCCAGTCGTTGTCTCCGGATTGCCAAAGAAAAACCCGATTCTCATTCTGGTCTGATTAATGAAAATAACCACCGTTCTGGTAGAACTAATAATTCCCGCCAGCTTCCTCATACATTTAGACATTAATCTGGCCTGCAAAGCGATGGTCTGATCGCCCATTTCCCCTTCAATTTCCGCCTGAGGGACTAGAGCCGCCACCGAGTCAATCACCACAATGTCAACCGCATTGGAACGGACTAAAGTTTCCACAATTTCCAGCGCCTGCTCGCCGGTATCCGGCTGGGAAATTAAAAGGTCGCTGACTTTAACCCCGATTTTTTTTGCGTATTCCGGATCCAAAGCGTGTTCAACATCAACATAAGCAGCTGTGCCGCCTCTTTTCTGCACTTCAGCCACCGCATGAAGCGCCAGGGTCGTTTTGCCGGATGCCTCGGCGCCGTAAATTTCCGTCATCCTTCCTTTTGGATATCCGCCAACTCCTAAAGCCAAATCTAAAGAAAGACAGCCGGAAGGAATGGTTTCCACTTTCATTCTCTGCGCTTCTCCCATTTTCATAATCGCTCCTTCGCCAAATTTTGATTTTATCTGTTCAATGGCCGCGGCCGCGGCTTTTTGTTTTTCACTTAAATCTTTGGAAACCTCGTCTTTTTTCATAAGATTAAAATTACAAGTAAAAGTATAGACATAATCATTAGATTTTGTTATTTTTTGTATTTTCAGTTAAATTTTGAATTCAGTTAAATTTTAAATTTTGTCCTCCTGATAAATATCGATGCCAATATACTAATGCATACGAATGATACGAATAAAATTTATTAGTAT
>CAZSLY010000052.1:0-3911 GCA_964608045.1 uncultured Gammaproteobacteria bacterium
ACGTTTTATTAAAAAGCAGGCATCTGGTCAAAGGAAGATGGTGGCCGGTGTTTGGGCGATTGTTGTTGATAGGAATTTTGGCTTTTTCGATAACAACAGGTATTTATTTTGTCAGCTTTCCTCTACTCTTTTTAAGTCAGAAGATGTTTTTTGAGGCTTTAATTTCATTTGTTTCTTTAATGCTTTCCTGTTTTGTTAATATCTATTGTTTTCTAATTTACGAGGACTTAAAGAAAGTTAAAGAAGCGGTTTTATTTGAAAAAAAAGAAGGAAGAATAAAATATTTAATTTTAATTTTTGTTGCTCTTGCTTGTTTAATTCTTTTTAGTTTTTTTGTGATTATAAAAGGAAAAGGTGAAGGACAAAAACATTTTGATCAAAAACGATTAGAAGAAATATTCAAGCAATTAAAGGAAGAAGAAGCACATAAAAAACAAGAGGAAAACCAAATTGAAGATTGGTCCTCAGTTGCTAATTGGAAAATTTATAGAAATGAAGAAAATGGCTTTGAATTAAAATATCCGAAAGATTGGAAGGTGAAAGGCGAGGAAAGGAAAATTTTCATTGGCGCTTCATATTGGCGCGAAGGTATGCCTGAGGGAGGCAGGGGTCTATTTATAAAGATAAGAAATATTAGTTTAGAAGATTTTATAAAAGAATACGAAAAGCCCTTGTACGGCGAAAAAATAATTAAACAAGAGGACTATATTTTAGATAAAGTTGAAGGAGTTAAACTAACGGCCGCAACAGCCTTGGGAATTGAGACGAATTTTATATTTATAACTAAAAAAAATAAAAGCTATATAATTGATTTCTGTGATTTTGATCCATTTCAACAAGCTATAATTTCTACTTTTAAATTTATTGAAGAGAAATAAAATTTAAAAACTATGCCAATTTTCATTTTGAAGTCATTTATTTTTGATCCGATTTTCGCTGTTTTATATTTTCCTGTTTATTGGTACGGTCCGGGCTTGTTAAAAAGAGCCAAAGGTTTAGGAAGGAGAGTCAGAAATTTAGCTCATTTTTTGGCTTTGAGAATTATGTTTATCAATCTCTTCAAGCCAATGTTTGGCGAGCACACTCGTTCTGGTCGAATTATCAGTTTTTTTATGCGTTTAATTCTCCTTGGCTGGCGCTTGATCCTCTTTGTCCTTGGAACCATTTTTTGGACTATTTTGTTTTTAGCTTGGATTTTTTTGCCTTTGCTCGCTCTAAGGCAAATAATTTTTTATTTTAAAAGAATATGACCCCAAATTTTTTCGTTTGTCCTGTTTGTGAAGGGAAGGGGAGCCGAGAGAATAAACCCTGCCCTCGCTGTCAGGGTAAAGGAATTTATGCCTGGATTGGCGGCTATCTTGTCTATTTTGAAAAAAAGTTTAAAAAAGGAGAATCTTTTTTAATAATTCTTAAAGCCATTTTTAAGACAATCATCAAAATTGCCTTAATTAGTTTTGCTATTTTAGGTCTTTTTTCTCTTTTAAAAGTTTTTTATCCTTTAACCTTTTTGGAAAATTTTGCGGTTTTCAAAAAAGGAAATGATTTTCTTTTTTTAATCTTTTGGCTTTCTGTTATAACTGATTCATTTTTAATTTATCTTTTTGACAGAGAAAGAGAAGAAAGAAGAAAAATTTACCCGGCAATTTCAAGAGAAGCAAAAATCCCGCCGCGGGAGTTTGAAGATTTAGAAAGGATTAAAGAAAAATTTAGAATCAACGCTGGCGAAGCTCTTTCAAAAGAAACTAAAAAAAACTTGGCCCAAAGCTTTGATTTTGCCTTTAAATTAAGAGATAAGAATCTAGAACCGCTTCATCTTTTAGTGGCTCTTTTAAATTCAAAAGAGGTAATTTTAGCTCTGAATCGTTTGGCCATACCCTGGGAAGAACTTAAAGGAATTGTTTCTCAAAAATTAAATGAATTAGAAAAAAAAATTTTAGAGAAAGAGGAGGTGATTGTCTCGGTTGAACTTAAAAAAACATTTCTGACGGCTTATGCTCTGGCCGCAGAAAAAGATTTGATTAACATCAGCAGTCTTGAGGTTTTAGAGTCAATGGTTGATTTAAAGGGAACGGTCAGGGATATTTTTGATGAATTGGAAGTTGGTCCTCAGGAGATTAAAAATGTTTCTTTATGGATTGATATTTACTCGCAAATCCGTCAGGAATCCGCTTATTTCTCCCGTTTAGCCCGGCGCAAACCAAAAGGAGCGGTTAATCGCGCTTTTACCGCGGTGGCCACTCCTTTTCTTGATGCTCTTTCCCAGGATTTGACACAAGTGGCTCGGGCTGGTTATTTGAATCTTTGTATTGACCGGGAAAAAGAAATGGAAGAAATTTTTAGAATTTTTGAAGGTGGCGAGCGGAGTATTATTTTAAATGGTGAACCGGGCACTGGAAAAACAACGATTATTAATGGCATTGCCAGGAAAATGGTGACCGAAGAAGTGCCTAAATTTTTACAGGATAAAAGATTGGTTTCTTTAAGTATTGCCAGTTTAGTGGCTGGCGCTGCTTCAGGCGGCGAGGTTGAAGAAAGACTGCAAACCATTCTTTATGAGATTGTCAGGGCTGGTAATGTTGCTTTGTTTATTAAGGATATTCATAACTTAGTTGGCATTAAAACCACTGAAGGCGAGCTTGACATCTCGGAAATTTTAGCTGATGCCTTAAAACGTAGGCTTTTCTGGTTAATTTCAACTTCTAATCCAAGAGAGTATCGCCGTTTGATTGAAGGCAGGGCCCTAGAAGAGGTTTTAACGAAAATAGAAATTAAAGAGCCGGAAAAAAATGAAACCATTCAAATTTTAGAAGTTAATGTTTTGGGAATTGAAGCAGCTCAAGAAGTTTATTTTTCCTATCAAGCCTTAGAAAAGGCCTACGAGCTTTCTTCAAGATTTATTTATGAGAGATTCTTGCCCTCCAAAGCCATTTTATTGCTTGAGGAAGTCGCGGTTTATGTTAAGTCTTCCCGAGGTCGCGGTTTAGTAGTTACAGGTGAAGATGTAGCCGCTTTAGTCTCTTCAAAAACAAAAATTCCTTTAACTAAAATTACAGAAACAGAATCAGAGAAATTATTGGGTCTTGAAGAAAGAATCCATCAGCGGATTGTTGACCAGGACGAAGCAGTGAAAATGGTCGCGACTGCTTTGCGTCGAGCAAGAGTGGAGCTAAGAAGCTTAAAGCGGCCAATTGCTAATTTGCTTTTTTTAGGACCAACCGGGGTGGGAAAAACAGAATTAGCTAAAACCGTAGCTGAAGTTTATTTTGGTGATGAAAAAAATATGCTGCGGTTTGATATGTCTGAATATCAGAATAAAGCGGACATTATAAGGTTAATTGGTGCGCCTGACGGAAGTTTTGAAGGACTGTTGACCAGCGCGGTTTTGAAATCACCCTTTTCTTTGCTTTTACTTGATGAAATTGAAAAAACCCATCCAGATATTTTAAATTTGTTTCTTCAGGTGATGGATGATGGCCGTTTAACCGAGGCGACTGGCCGGGTGGTTGATTTTACTAATATTATTTTAATTGGCACTTCAAATGCTGGAACGGAATTTATTCAGGAAGAAATAGAAAAAGGAACAGATGTTTCTGAAATTCAGCGAATCTTGACCAGAGAAAAGCTTAAGGCCTATTTTCGGCCTGAATTTTTAAATCGTTTTGACGGGATTATTGTTTTCGAACCTTTAGGAATGGAGGAAATCAAACAAATCACTAAATTGCTTTTAAAGAAAACAGAAAAACAACTTTTAGAAAAAGGAATTAATTTAGAGGTGACCGAGGAGGCGGTTTTAGAATTAGCGCAAGCTGGTTTTGACCCGATTTATGGCGCCAGACCCTTGGCTCGGGCGATTCAGGAAAGGGTTTCTGATGTCTTGGCAAAATATCTTTTAACTGGTAAACTTACTCGTA
>CAZSLY010000053.1:0-3790 GCA_964608045.1 uncultured Gammaproteobacteria bacterium
CTTTTCAAAAGAAGGGCTTTAAAAATTATTAAAGGAATCCAAGAAAGAGGAAAAATTCCTTTTTTAGTTGGTGGCACTGGCCTTTATGTCAGTTCTATCGTTGATAATCTTAAAATTCCTGAAGTTCAACCTGACTATAGATTAAGAAAAAAAATGGAAAAATTGTCCAAAGAAATTCTTTGGCAAAAACTTCTTAAATTAGACAAAAATGCCGCTTTGATAATTGACAAAAACAATCCCCGCCGGATTATCCGAGCAATTGAAATTTGTCAAACGACTAAAAAATCTTTAGTTGAACAAAGAGTAAAGGGCAAGCCTCTTTTTGAAATTTTACAAATCGGCCTCAAACTACCCCTTACAACTCTTTACCAAAGAATAAATAAAAGAGTCGAACAAATGTTTAAACAGGGTCTGGTCAAAGAAGTTGAAAAACTCTACAAAAAATACGGGCCGCAAGCTCCTGGCCTTAATTGCATTGGTTATAAAGAAATAATTCCTGCTCTTAAAAAAGAAATTGGTTTTGAGGAAGCAAAAGAACTTATTAAAAGAAATACAAGGCGTTTTGCCAAAAGACAATGGCAATGGTTCAAAAGAGATCAAAGAATTAAATGGATAAAAAATTTTAAAGAAGCCGAAGGGATCACAAAATCTTTTTTAAAATCTCCATAACTAATTTTGGCTCTGCCTTGCCTTTTGTTTCTTTCATCACTTGACCAATTAAAAATTGTAAAGCATTCTCTTTCCCTTTTTTAAAATCAGCCACGACTTTCGGATTTTTTTCAATCACTTCTTTCACTATTTTCTCTATTTTTCCTTCGTCAGCCATAACTTCTAGTTTATTTTTCTTCATTATTTGATTTGGTCCTTTCCCTGTTTTCTTCATTTCTTCTAAAATTTGTTGGCCTAAAGTGCTAGAAATTTTATTTTGAAAAATTAAAAGAATAAATTCAACAAAATTTTTAGAATTAATTAAATTAGGCCAAAGACGATTAATCAACCAATTAGCTGCAAGCTTAGTAAGTTTTTTTTCATTTTCTGGCAAGGAGATCTTCTTTAATTCTTTCATCATCTCCTCAGTAAAATCCGCCAAATGAATATCGCTTGTCAAAATTTTTGCCTCCTCAGGTAAGAAACCGTACATTTTCACAAAACGGTCTTTTCTGTCTAAGGGCAGTTCTTTGACCAAGGTCTCATCTCCCCAAAAGGGTAGATTTTTTATTTCTAAAAATGGCAAATCAGGCTCAGGAAAATATCGATAATCAAAACTTTCTTCTTTCTCTCTTTGGCTAAGGGTAATTTTTTTCTTCTGGTCCCAACCGCGAGTAGAGTTTGTTTGAGGAGGACTTCCTTCTTCCCAAAGCTCTGTCTGCCTTTTTATTTCATAAGAAAGCGCATCCTCAACCGCTTTAAAAGAATTTAAATTTTTAATCTCAGTTTTAGCAAAAAAAATTTTTTCTCCAACAGGTCTTAAAGAAATATTAGCATCACATCTCATTTGTCCTTTTTGCATTTCTGCCTCAGAAACATCAAGATATTTGGCAATAAGTCGAAGAGTTTCAAGAAAAACTTTTGCCTCTCCCGGAGATCGTAGTTCTGGCCTGGTGACCAATTCAGCTAAAGGAACACCTGCTCGATTAAAATCAACGAAGCTTCCGCTTTCGCGGCACGCCAAAGCGCCGCTTCGGCGCGACGGCGGCTCGCCTCCCCGACCTTGGTCGGAATGGAGTAACTTAGCTGCGTCTTCTTCTAAATGAATTCTTTCTAAATCAATCTTTTTTCTTTGGTTGTCAATCTCAATCTCTAAAAAACCTCCTTTGACTAAAGGCAGAAAAAATTGACTAATTTGATAACCTTTTGGCAAGTCTGGATAAAAATAACTTTTTCTGTCAAAAGAGGCAGTTTCTGGTATCTTGCCACCCAAGGCCTTGCCAAGTAAAAGAATTTTCTTGAGGGCCTCTTCGTTAAGAACCGGCAAGACGCCTGGATGTCCCAAACAAATAGGACAAATATTCGTGTTGGGCATTGCCTCTTCACAGTTTGGGCAGGAACAAAAAAGCTTTGTTTTAGTTTTAAGCTCAATGTGAACTTCTAAACCAATAATTGTCTCAAGTTTATTTAGCATATAAGATCACAGATACCACTGATAAAATAACTGATACCACTGATAAAATTTATGTAATTGGTATATAATATAGATCAGCGTAATCAGCATCTAATCTGTGTAATCAGTGTTATTTAAGCGACATTTTTTTGAGATAAAATTACTTTGATAGTTCTAATTAGAATTTGTAAATCTAAAGACATTAACCAATTTTCAATATAATGAATATCAAGTTTGGCTTCTTCTTCAAAAGAAAGATCAGAACGACCAGAAATTTGGGCTAAACCAGTCAAACCAGGCTTAATAGTTAAAAGTTGCTTATGATGTTTTTGATATTTTCCAACTTCTGCTGGCTCATGCGGCCTCGGTCCAACCAGACTCATCTCCCCTTTAATAATATTAAAGAGTTGTGGTAATTCATCAATACTCATTCTTCTTAAAAATTTGCCTATTTTTGTAATTCGCG
This sequence comes from uncultured Gammaproteobacteria bacterium, assembly GCA_964608045.1. Lineage (GTDB taxonomy): Bacteria > Patescibacteriota > Patescibacteriia > UBA2591 > CG2-30-36-38 > CG2-30-36-38. Next base: position 2,568 of record CAZSLY010000053.1, read on the forward strand.
GATCATTTTTCATCTTAAAAAGAATGCCATCTTCTCTCTCATTCAGTTGAAGTAAGTCTTTTTTTATTTTCTCGGCGTTTTTAATCATTGAACGAAATTTATAAAGCTTAAAATTCTTTCCCCTTTCTCCTGCCCTGACTAAACCTATTAAAACAGGTCCCTTAGAGTCAAGCTTAATAATTAAGGCTAAATAAAAAAATAAAGGTGAAAGAAAGACTAAGGCCATCAATGAAAAAATAAGATCAAAGACTCTTTTATAAATTTTCCCCCATCCTTGAAGCCCTGTTCTTTGAATTTCGATAATGGGCAGACCAGCTAAAATCTCAATTCTCATATTATTTGAAAGGGCACCAAACAAATTAGTGGTATATTTAAAAACAATTTGATGCTCATTACAAAACTCAACTAGTTTCGAATTTTCTTCTTCGGACAAATGATGATTTGTCTGAATAATCTGAGATATTTCGTAAGCCTTATTTTGCCAGTCTTCTATTAGCTGCTCAGATGAGCTATAAGATCCTAAAACCTGATAGCCAAATTCTGACTTGTTTTTGAGACTTCTAACCATTCTTTCTGTTTCTTCCCCCTCACCAAAAATTAAAACTGGCTCAAGCCCTTTACCTTTTTTATAAGAAGAAATTTTGATTAAATTAATAAAAAAATGGCCGAAACTTAAAAAAATAATAGCGACTAGCCAATTGGCTAAAATAATGAAACGAGAAGAAAATAGCTCTTGACTGAAAAAAATAAAAAGAACAACCACCATCGTGCCAGCCGAACAACCAACAAAAATACGAGAAATTTCTTTTGACAATTGTCTTCTCTCGGTCAAATTATAAAGGCCGATTAAAGAAAAAATACCAATCCATAAAGCAGAAACGACTAAAATTAAACTAAGATATTTAAAAAATTGTAGTTGATAAATAACTGGTCTCAATTCTACTAAGGCCCGAAATCTTAAATAATAAACAATAATTCCTGAAAAAACTAACAATAAATAATCAAAAGGCGCCAAGATAGAAGCATAAAATAGCTCTGATTTCTTCATACTTTTATAATTAAATTACCTTAGCGTTAAATTTAAATAGTAAATTTAATTTCAAGGTTCTGCGAGCGAAGCGAGCAGGTTCTTATAATTGAACTACCTTAAAGAATATATCAAAAGTTCAATTTCAAGGTTCTGCGAGCGCCCGCCTGCCGGCGAGGCAGGAAGCGAGCAGGTT
>CAZSLY010000054.1:0-3739 GCA_964608045.1 uncultured Gammaproteobacteria bacterium
TTTAAACAGGTCCATTTAAATATCATTAGTCTCCATTAGTATATTGGCATCGATAAATTTAAAATTTAACATTTCTGATTTTTAAAGTGGTTGGGCAGTACGCTTAAACCAATAATCAACCAAAATAAAACTGACAAATCATTTTTAAAATAAGGGGTGTCAACCAAGCCGTGAATCAAAATAACAATCATTGCTCCGGCCACAGCCAAAAGAAATCTTTTTGAAGAAGGATTATTTTTTATTCTTCTAAAAATAGAAACAAAAAATTTAACAAGTATGCCCCAAAAAACCAAAAGTCCTAAAAAGCCTAATTCCAACCAGAGGGCCAAATAAAAATTATGAGGGTAAGGGTGGGTTTCCACAGAAATAAGTTTATCTTGAAAATAATACGGTTGCTGAAATTGAGGAACGAGATTCTGATAACCGCCAAGACCAACGCCTAAAAAAGGACTGGTTTTTAAAAGAGACCAGGCGCCTTGCCAGATATTCAGACGCAATCTCCCTGACAAATCATGAAAAACAATCTTCTCGGTTAAAAAATTTCTTGAAGGAGCAAAACTCAAAACTAAAATCGCTAAAATCAGGAAACTAATCAGAGCAATTTTTCTGGTTTTCCCTGAAAACAGCAAAAAGAAAAATAAAAGACCAAAAAAAACACCGAGCAAAGCGCCTTCAGAACGGGCTAAAATTATCGCAAAAATTGAAAGAAAAAAAGTGATGAGAAAAAAAATATTTTGTTTCCGACCAAGAAGTAAAATCGCAATCGGCCCAAGATAAAGACCCAAAAAATTTGGTTGCGGAAACAAGCTGGTTGCCCGCCAAACTTTTGGTTGGCCTAAGGCTTCTAAACTCATTACTCCGCCGCCAAAAAATTTCTGAAATAAAGCAAAAAAAGAAAGATAAAAGGCAGAAAGGAATAAGCCAAAGAGAACTATTTTTCTTTCCTTTTCTGATTTTAAACAATCAGTTAAAACTAGAAAAAATAGAACCGGTCCCAGAAAAAAAGCTTTAAAAATTCCAGCCCCGGCTCTTAAATCCTGTGCTCTAAAAACAGCGGCTGAGGCAAGCAGCAGCCAAAAAAGAATCAGCCAGGACCAGATGCCTAATGCCTGCCATTTTTCTCTAAAAATTTTTAATCCTTTTTCTTTATCAGCCAGATCCTGACCTGCCTTTGGCCGGAGTTTTAAAAAAAACCAGGAAAAAAACAGAATTAAAATCAGTACTTCCAGCAAGGTCATGGGCAAAAAGCCAATTTTAAACCGGATCTGATAAGCAGGCAGGCAAAGACAAATTAAAAATAAAAGCCAGACCATCATTTGATTTTAGCAAGTTTTAAGAAAAAAAAAAGCCTGGGGACAGTCCCCAAAAATCATAATAAAAAAATGGGCGGAGAATGAACGCGTCATTTTTCCCTTGCCCAATGATTTTATGGTTTTATCTCGTAAACACAATAAAGCGCGTCTTCGCCTTCATCATAATAATCAGGAACTAAAGCGCTTTCGGCCAAAGAAACACCCATCATTTTTAAATCATCCTCATGCCTTTCAAAAAGCCTCTGGGAATCAGGCATCAAATGCATATCAAAAAGAAGGGGCTGATTTTTTTCCTTTGCTTCTGCTTTTATCTTTTTAATCACTTCTTGTAATAATTGCCAGCCCAAACCAAATCCTTGCGCCTCCTTTTTTAAGACAAGATCATTAAGGTAAAGACAAGCATCCCCTTCGTCAGTTTCGTCCTCATAGGCAAGAGCATAACCTAAAAATTCAGGCGCTTTATCTTTAAAACGACCATTAAGAACAAATGAATATTTTAAACCATTTCCTTTTTTCAAATCATTAATTAAACCCCATCCTTCTTGCAGTTCCTCAGAATAAATTTCTTTTTCTAAATCAATTATCTCCTGAAAATCTTTGTCTTGCATTTCCTTGATTTCAATTTCTTTTGGTTTTTCTCCTTTTGGTTTTTTTAATTTTTCTTCCGGTTTTTCTCCTTGAGACCAGATTTTCTTCACACTTTCCTCCTCAGCGTCAAGATAATAACCATCTAACCGTTCATTAAACCCGGCAATCTTAGTATATGTTTCTCCTGCTTCAGGCAGTTGATTCAGTAAAGAAGGAGTTGGCAGATCATTATAGGACTTGCCTAAAACCAAATTTTTGGCGCCAACCGCTTGAGCGTATCTGGTTAAATAAGACCTGAGTTCCTGCCAGAACTCAACAGGGAAATTTGAGGTATAAAGAGTGTTGGCTTCAATATTATCAATCACCAAAGCAGTTTCTCCTTCTTCATTTTCTCCTAACCAACACCAGGCCGCCAGGACCGGCTCTTTTTTGACTTCATCATAAACATTGACCACTTGAACTCCTAAATCAGTGGCGTAATCAGCAATGGCGGAATCCGGGGTTCTTTCAATACTAATGCAACAAGGAGAATAATTGCCTTGATAGAGATCCAGATCAGGGTTGCGCGACCAGACAAAAATGGACATTGGTTTGTCTTCAAGTTTTTCTTTATCAGTTGAAGCTTTCTCGGAAAAAAAAGCTTCTAAGGTCTGACAATCAACCTGATAGTGAACGAGCTGCTGACTGACATTTTGCTCAATCTCTTGGACTAAAGCTTCGGCCCGTTCTTTTTTTAAAGGAGAAAGATAGGAAACAAGATTTTGACGAAACTCGTTAATTCGATATTCAAACTTGGCGAACTTTTTTCTAAAATCCTCTTTAATTTGATTTATTTGATTTTTAAGTTTAAACACCTCTAATCCTCTTTGCTCTTTTGAGGAAAGAAATTCCTGATATTTTTTCTCAAGATTTAAAAGATTCTCTTGGCTTTCTGCCAATCCTCCTTTTAATTTGCTGAAACCCTCTGTTTCGTTCATCAGAAAATTCCAAAGAGGGATTTTTTTTATGGAACTGAGTTTTAATTTTAAACTCTCAAGTCCGCGAGCAATGCCTTGCGCTTTTTTTTCCTCTCCTTTTTCTTTCGCCTTTTCTAATTCTTCTTCCATTTTCTTTATCTCGCCTTCCGTTTCTTGAGCTTCTGAAGGCAAGACCAATATCTCAAGAAGCTCTGGCCGATAGGCTGAAAGAACTTTTTTTACTTGATGAATGTAAGTTCCAAGGGTCTCGCTTAAACGCTCAACCGGCGCCTGTATTCTTTCCGAAAGAGGAACAACTTCTTCGCCTGAGAGCAAGGTGAAATAACGGGTCTTTTCATAATTAAGCCAATTTTCAACCTGAAGGCCTGATTCTTTAAGAGCTTTGACTATCTCTTGATTAGAGCTAAAAGAAAGGAGCTTCTCTTGCATTAAAAGACGAAACTCTAAACTTCCCGGATCAAGTTCAGGCCGGGAAGAGAGTATCTTTTTTTTGTTTTCAAAAAGAACTTTAATTTTCTCTTTTGAGATTTTATCAAACTGAAGAAAGGATAAAAGAAGTTTCGGAGCAAAACGAGGATTTTGAGTTAAGGCCTCAATTAAAAAAGGATTATCATCAATGGTCTTAAAAAGACGCTCTGGAGAAGAGCGAAAAGAAACAAGCTCAAAGATTATTTCCGGCGCTCTTTGGGCTTGAGAAAAAAATTGAGGAGATCTTTTTTTGAGATTTTCTAAAATATCTTTAATCTCTTGAGGCAAAATTTCTATGATTTCTGGAAAAGAAAGTTTAACGTATTCTTGGAGTTCTAAAAGTTTATCAGGTGAATCTTCTCTTGAAAAAAGATTTTTCAGGATTTCTTTAGC
>CAZSLY010000055.1:0-3629 GCA_964608045.1 uncultured Gammaproteobacteria bacterium
GTAAGCAGAAAGGCACGGTCGAAAAAGGCCGTGCCTTTTCTTGCTTTCTTCCCCATATCTTGTATAATCAATATCATATTTAAACCAAATTTATGAATAAAGAAATCAACAGCAAAATTGCCATTATCATTTTAGTTATTTTTACCGCGATTTTAATTGTCTGGATGATTTATGAGTACCAACTTCTTTCTTTTCCTCTGCCGCAAGAAGAAGCTAAAAAGCCAGGAGTTTTAAAACCAGAACCAAAAAAAGAGGGTCTGGTTAAATTTTCCTCAGCCGAAGAATTTAAAAATTATTTGGCCGAAGCAAAATCTTTAAGCGAAGAAACAATTGGAGGCTTAAGCCGGGGAAGAGGGCTAGACATAGGGGCTCTGCCAGAACCAATGCTTTCAAAAGAGTTTTCCGCTGAGGCAGGAGCCGGAACTCCTGAAAGATTTTCTGAAACCAATGTCCAGGTTGCCTCGGTAGACGAGCCGGACATTGTTAAAACCAATGGCCAAGAAATTTATTTTTCCTCAAAAACTCCTTTTTATCATTACCTTCCGTTTGAGAAACGCCTGATTGAAAAAGGAAAAACCAAAATTATTAAAGCTTTTCCCTTGGAAAATCTGGCTCTTTTAAAAGAAATTGAAGAAAGCGGCGATCTTCTGCTTTCAAAAAATATCCTGATTATTTTTTCTCAGGAGAGAATTTATGGATTTAATGTTTCTTCTCCTGAAGAACCAAAAGAAATCTGGTCAATTGATTTAGAACAAAATACAGAGATGGTCGGCGCTCGTCTTTTCCAGGATAAAATATATTTAATTTTAAGAAGCGGCTTAAATCTTGATCTTCCCTGTCCGATTAAACTCTTCTCTGCTAGAGGATCTTCTTTTGAGATTAAATGCACTGATATTTACCATCCGACAGTCGTTCTAACCACTGAAGTCGCTTATACTGCCTTGACTCTTAATCTTTTAACCGGAGAAGCAGAAAAAACGGTTTCTTTTACCGGCTCTTATAATTCTTCCCTTATTTACATGTCAAAAAACAATCTTTATCTTGCTTATTCATATACAGAGAATTCGCTCAAATTCTTTTTGAATTTTCTTGAAGAAAAAGCGCTTGATTTAGTGCCATCTTCTGTGATTAATAAACTGAAGAAGCTTGATTCTTATGATATTTCTCTTTCGGCCAAGATGACAGAATTTTGGGTTATTTTTGAAAATTATTATTCTTCCTTAAATAATGATGAAAGGTTAAAATTTGAAAACGAGCTAAATAACCGACTGACCGATTATTTTAAAGCCCATAAAAGAGATTTAGAAAAAACAGCCTTGGTAAAAATAGATTTGGCAGGTTTTGAAATAAAAGCCCTGGGAAACGTCCCCGGCCAGCCGCTCAATCAATTTTCCCTTGATGAATACGAAGGCAATTTAAGAATTGCCACCACTGTCGGTGAGAGAAGGTGGATTGGATTTTGGGGAGGAACTTCTGAAAGCGCCAACGACATTTATGTTTTAGACCAAGACCTGAAAATCATCGGCTCTCTTCAAGATTTAGGATTAGAGGAAAGAATTTATTCCGCCAGATTCATTGAAGACAAAGGATATTTAGTAACTTTTAGACAAATCGACCCGTTTTTCGTTCTTGACCTCTCTCTGCCAGAAAAACCAGAATTAAAAGGAGAATTAAAAATTCCTGGCTATTCTTCTTATCTTCATCCCCTGGCCAAAGACAAAATTCTGGGCATTGGCAAGGAAGAAAATCAGGTAAAAATCTCTTTATTTGATGTTTCTAATCCAGCAAACCCCCAAGAAAAGGCGAAATATACTTTAAATGAATATTGGTCAGATATTTTGAATACTCATCATGCTTTTCTTCTTGATTCTAAACATCTTATCTTTTTCCTGCCCGGGAGCAAAGGCGGCTATATTTTCTCCTATCAGAATGATAAACTGGAACTGAAAAAAGCTGTCAGCGAGATTAGCGCTCGCCGGGCCCTTTATATCAATGATTATCTATACATTGTCGCTGATGACAAATTGATTGTTTTAAACGAGATTAACTGGGAAAAAGTTAAGGAATTAAAAATTGAAAATTGAAAATTGAAAATTGAAAATTTTTTTATATGATTTTTAAAAAGTCATTCGGCGCGATTGTTTTTCGGAAGGAAGAGGACAAAATCCTTTTCCTTCTTTTGTGTCAAGCCACGGAAAAAAAATATTTCGGTTTTATCAAGGGAGGACAAGAAATCAGGGAAACAACTGAAGAAACAATTAAAAGAGAAACAAAAGAAGAAGCAGGGATAGAGGAAATAGAGATTGTGCCTGGCTTTGAAGAAAAAGAAAGCTATATTTTCCGAGACATATACGAAAATCCCGAGAATCCTCCTTTAGTGAAAAAAGAGGTTGTTTATTGTTTGGCAGAAACCCATCAAAAAGAAATCAATCTCTCTAAAGAACACACGGCTTACAAATGGCTGGAATTTGAAGAAGCAAAAAAATTGCTAAAATTCAAAGGAGCAAAGGCAATCTTAGAAAAGGCCTTTATTTTCTTGGGTAAATATGATAGAATTTAATAATCAACGAATTTACGATAATCAACGAATATACAAATCAATTCGAATATACGAATAAAAATTAGAAGCCACTATGGGAGCCGAGCTCCCATAGTCTCCCAATCTCCCACTAATTCGTTATTAGTTGATAAATAATTTCAATTTATGAAACGCATCTCTATCACCCAAACTATAAATTTTATTAATCAAAAAATTAGTCTTCGCGGCTGGGTCCATAATATCAGGGAAATGGGCGGAATTATTTTTTTAGATTTACGCGACAGAAGCGGTTTTATCCAGACCATTATTGACCCTAAAATTATTGGCGAAAAAAATTTTGAGGAAGCAAAAAGACTGAAAAGAGAAAGCGTGATTGAAATAGAGGGAGAAATAAAAAAGAGGCCGGAAAAAAATAAAAATCCAAAAATTTTAACCGGCGAAATTGAACTGCAAGCGGAAAAAATAAAAATTCTGAACCTGAGCGATGATCTGCCTTTTGAAATCAGAAAAGATACCCGAGGGGTTGACGAAGAACTGCGTTTAAAATACAGATATTTAGACCTGCGCTCAGAAAGAATGAAAAATAACCTGGTTAAAAGACACGAATTAATACTCCTTCTAAGAAATTATTTAGCAAAAAATGGTTTTATTGAAATAGAAACCCCTTTGCTTGGCAAGGGAACGCCTGAAGGAGCCAGAGAATTTATTGTTCCCTCTCGCCTCTGGCCGGGCAAATTTTATACCTTACCTCAATCGCCGCAACAATATAAACAACTTTTAATGATCGCCGGCCTGGAAAAATATTTCCAGTTTGCCAGATGTTTTCGAGACGAAGACGGAAGAGCAGATAGACAGCCGGACTTTACCCAATTGGATATTGAAATGAGCTTTGCCGAACGAAATGAAATTATGAGCTTTACCGAAAAAATGATTATTGAAGCGGTAAATAAAATTTTTCCTGAGAAAAAAATTTCTCAAATTCCCTTTCCGAGAATTAACTATGAAGAAAGTCTTCGTCTTTATCAATCTGACAAACCAGATTTAAGACCCTGTAGTAGAGCAAGCTCACTACAGGGCAAGAAAATAAAAG
>CAZSLY010000056.1:0-3580 GCA_964608045.1 uncultured Gammaproteobacteria bacterium
AGAGGAAAATAGTTATTGGAAATAATATTTAAATGGACCTGTTTAAAGGTTTAAAGGTTTAAAGGTTTAAATAAGAGTATAAGAGTTTAAGAGTTTAAAAGTTTAAGAGTTTAAGAGTTTAAAAGTTTAAATAAGAGTATAAGAGTATAAAGTGGCTGGATAAGACAATTAAGACGATGCTAAAGGAGAAAACAAAAATTTTTGATTTAGCGATTCTTGGCGCTGGTCCGGCAGCTTTGACCGCCGGGATTTATGCTTCAAGATATAAAATTGAGCATCTTTTAATTGGTGAACAAATTGGCGGTCAGGTTTTTAGCTCTTATCAGATTGGCAATTATCCTTCAGAAAAAGAAATTTTGGGAGCTGACCTGGCAAAAAAAATGGAAGCCGCAGCCCTAGCTCAAGAGGTTAAGATTAAAAGAGGAAAGATAGAGAAAATTATTAAAAAAAAGGAGATTTTCTCTGTTTTTCTTGAGGAAAATGAAGAAATTAAAGCAAAAACCCTGATTTTAGCAACTGGCTCTCAGCGGAAAAAATTGGGTCTGGAAGAAGAAGAAAAATTTCTCGGTCAAGGAGTCCACTATTGTTTTACCTGCGACGGGATTTATTATCAAGACAAAATTGCGGCTATGGTTGGCGGAGGGAATTCGGCTTTAACTGGCGCTCTTTATTTAGCCAGTCTGGCGAAAAAAGTTTTTTTAATTTGTCTTGAAAAAAATCAGAAAGAATTGTTAGCCGAGCCGTATTGGCAGGAAAAAGTTTTTGCTTCAAAAAAAATAGAAATTATTTTCGGGGCAAAAGTGAATAAATTTTTAGGGAATGAATTTTTGCAAGGAATAAAAATATCCGCGGTTGATGGAAAAAACAGACAGGTCATTAAACTTGATGGGGTCTTTGTTGAAATCGGCAGCGTTCCTAATTTACCGGTAATGAATTTTAAACTTAAGCTGACTAAAGAAGGACTGGTCGCGACTAACTCATCTCAGGGAACAAATATTAAAGGATTTTTTAGCGCCGGAGATTTAACTGCCGGTTCAAATAAATTTAAACAAATTGTGACAGCTCAAGCTGAGGGAGCCATTGCTGTCTCAAGCGTCTATTCATACTTAAATGCTCAAAAATAAATTTTTTTTGTTTTTATTTTTCTTCTTTTTGCTTTTGATTTTCCTGTTTGTTTTTGTTTTGCCTAAAAAAACCGAACCCGAGGTTTTGTTTTTTTACAGCCGCGATTGTCCTTATTCCGCGGCCATGATTGGTTTTTTAACTGAAATTATTGACAAGTATCCGGAAATTAAAATCAGACAATTTGAGATTACAACCAATCAGGCAAATAGAGCTTATTTTGAAAAAGAGATTTCAAAACGAGGTCTTAGTTCTAAAGATGTGCCAGCGCTTTTGATTGAAGATAAAGTGGTTGTTGGTTTTAAAGACAGGGCGACAACCGGCAAAGAAATTGAAAGGTATTTTGCAGAAATGATTTATAAATATCAAGAAGAAGAAGAAGCAAAAGAACCCATTGACAAAACCAAGTTTTTTTCCTCAATTGCGCTTTTAGCGATGATTATTGTCTTTTTTATCCTTGTCTTCAGGAAAAAAAGGAGTAAAATGTGAAGTAACTTAATAACTTACAACTTATAACTTACAAATTATAACTTATGGCGGAGATTTTAAAAATTAAAAAAAGAGACGGTCGGATTGTTGATTTTGAGCCGAAAAAAATCACTCAGGCGATTTATAAAGCCCTGACAGCAGTGGATGAAGGCGGTAAAAGAAAAGCTGAGGAAATTTCAAAGAAAGTAGTTGATCTTCTTAAAAAAAGATTTAAGAAAGGAGAAATTCCACAAGTGGAGCAAGTTCAGGATATTGTGGAAGAAGTTTTGATTTTAGAGGACTTGGCTAAAACCGCTAAAGCCTATATTTTATACCGGGAGAAACGTCGGCAAATCAGGGAAGCAGTCGGGACGCTTGATGAGTCAATAGAAATGGTTGATCAATATGTGGGCGAGCTTGACTGGCAGGTCAAAGAAAACGCCAACATGGCTTATTCTCTTCAGGGGCTGAATCATTATGTTGTTTCGGCGATTGCCAAAAAATATTGGCTTAACAAAATTTATCCTAAAGAAATTAGAGAGGCTGCTGAATCAGGAGATTTTCATTTACATAATTTAGACGCCCTTAGCGTATACTGCGCCGGGTGGGATTTGTATGATCTTTTGCTTAAGGGTTTTGGCGGTGTTGCCGGAAAAGTGGAAACAAAGCCGGCTAAACATTTAAGATCTGCTTTAGGTCAAATAGTTAATTTTATTTATACCATTCAGGGCGAAATTGCCGGTGCGGTCGCTTTTTCATTTGATCCCCAAACACCGATTATTATAAAAAGAAACGGAAAGATAGAAAATATAACTTTGGAAATGTTATTCAATGATTACAAACATTTGTCAAAAAATTTAAAGAAATCAGAAGTAATTTTTACTGAAAACTTATTATATAGAAGACATTCAATAGATGAGGCTGATAAAAGAAAGTATTTAGATTCAAGATTTCCCACCGAACCTATTTTATTTCAAAAAGATAAAATTGAAGTATTGACAGAGAAAGGATTTCTCCTCCTAAAAGCAATTTCGCGTCATAGAATAAAAACGAGCCATGATAAATTGTTAATAATAGAAACAGAAGACGGAAACATTCTTAGAGTGAGCCGTTCTCACCCCATGATATTAGCTGATGGTTCTTTAAAAAAAGCAGAGAAAATTAAAAAAGGAGAATTTCTTATGTCTGTAGAGCCGAATTTTAATATAGAAGAAGAAATAGAAATTCAAAATGACTTTGCCTATTTGATTGGTTTTATGATTGCTGAGGGTTGTTGGGGGCATCAGACCAGAGATTATTCTATTGTTTCTCAAAAAAAACATACAAAAGAGAGAAAAAAAATAAAAGATATCTTGAATAAACTTAAAATCCCTTATTTTGAACAAGGAGAATTTAATGTTGTTTTTGGGACGACACGGATGGGAAGATTTATACGAAATCATCTAAAACTTCAAGAGAAGAGTTATAGAAAAAATCTCCCTTCTTTTATCTTTAATTTAAAAAGAGAAAGTATCGGTGCCATAATCAGTGGTTTGGTAGATGGTGATGGGGATATTGATCGAAATAAAACTGTAAGGATTAATAGTACTAGCTATACCTTAGTGATGCAACTAAAGCAATTATTAGAAATTTTAGGAATAAATTCTACCATTAGATATATTTCTCTTAAAAATAGAGATAATAAAGAAAATTATAACTGGAAAGATATTTATGTAATAAAATTCAAAATAGACAGTAAATTTCTTCCTCTTTTTAAGCAGTCTATCAAGATCAGAAATATTAAATTCAAAAAAGGAAGTTCACCTTCATTTGGCTGTAAAGTGATAAAGATTATAGAGGCAAAAGAAAATAGTGATTTCATCTATGATATTACTACCGCCAATGAACATTTTTTGATAAATAATATAGTAGTACATAATTCAAATTTTGACACTCTTTTAGCGCCGTTTATTTATTATGACAAATTAAATTACGACCAGGTAAAACAAGC
>CAZSLY010000057.1:0-1708 GCA_964608045.1 uncultured Gammaproteobacteria bacterium
CGATTATGCGTTTTATTGTGCCACAATTTATTGATATTGAACCGAAGATTATCGGGCCGATTACCCCAAGACAGTTTTTGATTTTGGTCTTTACCGGCGGTTTGATTTTCATTTGTTATAAATTATCTGATTTTACCTTATTTGTTATTGAAGCAATTATTCTTTTTATCTTAGGCGGCACTTTTGCTTTTTTAAAAATTAATGGTCAACCGGTTCATTATTTCCTCCTTCATCTTTTGCAAACCTTGAGAAAACCCAAATTAAGAGTCTGGTGTAAAGAAGGCAAGGTGCCGAAAGAAGTTGTTTTGAAAGAAAAAAAAGAAAAAGCTGAAGAAATAGCTCCCCGGCCGCCACTTTCTTCAAGACGTTTGTCCGAGATTGCTTTGCTGGTTGATACGGGCGGAGCATATCGGGAAGAATAATCAACAAATGTAGTAATCTAGACGAATAGACAAATTACGAAACAAATTATCAGCAGAAGATTCGTTATTAGTTGATAAGTTATGGCTAAAGTTTCTACTCAAAAATATCTTGAGATTACGGAAATTAGAGAAGATATGGTAATTTTGAAAAATGGCTCTTTAAGAGCAGTTCTTTTAGCTTCTTCAATTAATTTTAGTTTGAAATCAGAAGAAGAACAAACTGCAATTATTAGCGCTTATGCTCAGTTTTTAAATACTTTGGAAACGCCTCTCCAGATTGTTATTCAATCAAGACCTTTTGATATCAAACCTTATTTAGCCAAATTAGAAAAAATCAGGGGAGAGCAAATTAATGAACTTTTAAGAAGCCAGACCTCGGAATATCTTAGTTTTGTTAAAGAATTAGTGGAAATGGGACAGATTATGAGCAAACGTTTTTATGTGGTGGTTGGTTACAATCCAGCTGGCGACGTGAAAAGAGGATTTTTTGACAGGTTTTTTGATGTTTTTAGAACAGCTGGTTTGATTACTTATTCTCGGGAAAGATTTAAAAAACACCGGGCAAGACTTTTTCGGGAAACTGATAAAGTTATTTCTAATTTAAATGCCATGGGTATTAAAGCCGTACCTTTGGATACCCAAAGTTTAATTGAATTATTTTACAAAACCTATAATCCGGAAACTTCAACTCAAGAAGATTTAGCGAAAAAAGAAGAGTTACGGCTAGACTAAATTCCAAATTACAAGCACCAAATTCCAAACAAATTCTAATGACCAAAATACAAAATTCAAAACGATACGATCTTGAAGAACGAACCGCCCAATTCGCGGAAAAGTGCAGGGATTTTGTGAAGAAATTACCAAAAACAACAGCGAATAGAGAAAAACAATATTTTTTAGAGGAAGCCGTAGAATTGAGAAAAATATTTAGTTCAATTTTAGATAAAAGCCTTTAGTTTAGTATTTTGTAAATTAGAATTTAGAATTTATTTGTGATTTGTAATTTGTGATTTGTAATTTTTATATTGTATGGCAATTTTCCCTTCCTCTTTAGAGGAGAAAAAAATCAAAGAAAAACCAAAAGAAGCGCCTGAAGAAGCAGCTAAAGAAGAATTGGAGAAAAAAGAAGTTTTAGAAGCAGAAATTGCTTATCGCAAAGGTTTGATTTCGGTCATTGATTTAATGGCCCCGGCTGCTTTTGGGGTGACGCCGAATTATCTTAAATTAAACAGTCTGTATTTAAGAACTATTTTTGTCGTGACTTATCCTCGTTATATTTCTGTTGG
>CAZSLY010000057.1:1808-3519 GCA_964608045.1 uncultured Gammaproteobacteria bacterium
CAGTTTGCTTTGTATGTGACTATTTATGCTAAAAATGAAAAAGAATTAGATCTGATGACTGAGCAGATAGAAAATATGTTTGGTTCAAAATTGGTTTATACCAGGCGCGGTTTTTATCAAGCAGAACAAGGCTTTAATTCAACCTTGCCTCTTTTAAATGATGAACTTTTTGTTCCCTTCAATTTAAATTCTTCTCCCTGCGCTTCAAGTTTTCCTTTTATTTCCGCTGATTTGTCTTCCGACAATGGCATTCTTTATGGCATCAATCGCCATAACAACAGTTTGATTTTATTTGACCGGTTCTCTATGCCGAACGCGAATATGTGTTGCTTCGCAACTAGCGGTTCTGGAAAAAGTTATTCCATAAAGCTTGAAGTTCTGCGTTCTCTGATGATGGGCACTGATGTTATTGTTATTGACCCGGAAAGAGAGTATAAATCTCTTTCCGATGCGGTTGGCGGCACTTATATCAACATTTCTTTAGGTTCTGAAAGCAAACTTAATCCTTTTGATTTGCCGCGGCCAAAAGGAGAAGGAGAAGTTAATGTCACTGATCTTATTCGTTCAAGTGTTATCACTTTGAAAGGTCTTCTGAAAATTATGATTGGGGTGGCTGATGAACGAGGGGTGAAAAGATTTACACCAGCTGAGGACTCTCTGCTTGACCGAGCTCTGCTTGAATGTTATGCTAAAAAAGACATTGGACCGGGCGCTGACTTAGCAAAAGTAGAAATGCCTCAGATGTCTGATCTGCAGGAACTCCTTGAAGGCATGGAGGGCGGCGCCGACTTAACAGAAAGATTAAAAAAATATACTCAAGGAACTTTTGCTGGGCTGCTTGATCATGAAACGAACATTGAAGTTGATAATCAATTGGTTGTCTTTAGCGTCAGAGATTTGGAAGATGAATTGCGGCCAATGGCGATTTACACGATTGTTAATTTTATCTGGAATGTTGTTCGTTCAGAACTGAAAAAGAGGATTTTGGTGATTGATGAGGCCTGGTGGCTGATGCAGCATGAGGATTCAGCGAAATTTATCTTTTCTCTGGTCAAACGCTGCCGTAAATATTATCTTGGGGTGACAACCATTACTCAAGATGTCAATGACTTTTTACTTTCTCCTTATGGTCAGGCGATTGTTACTAATTCTTCAATGCAGCTTTTAATGAAGCAATCAACCGCGGCGGTTGAGAATGTGGCGAAAATTTTTATGCTGACCGAGGGGGAGAAATATTTACTGCTTGAATGTGGAGTTGGTGATGGGATTTTTTTTGCTGGCGGTAAGCACGCGGCCATCAAAATTGTCGCTTCCTATTCCGAAGACCAATTGATTACTTCTGACCCGCGGCAGCTTTTGGAGATTGAAAAAGCAAAAAAAGAGTTTGCCGAAAAAATGAAAGAAGAACAAAAAGAAGAGGAAGAAATTTCGAGTTTAGACATAGGATAATAAAATATATATAAAATATAAAAAATATGACGAAAAGAAAAAAAATTATTATTATTTTAATTATTGCTTTAGCGGTTTTAGGGATAATTTTTCTGGTTTTAGCTAGAAAAACCGCTGAAGAAAAAGGTTTGGAGCCAAAAGTAGAAACAGAGAAAAAGGTAGAAGAAGGGAGGGAAGAAATAAGCCCGGAAGCGGAAACTTTTCTAAAGCCAGAGCAGAAGAAAGAAGAAATTTCTTTAGCTAACAAAGCCAGGACCTTCAT
>CAZSLY010000058.1:0-3464 GCA_964608045.1 uncultured Gammaproteobacteria bacterium
ATGTTATCGTATTACAAACTTAACAGGTGTATCATATGTATCTGAACCTATACAGAGGAAAGCTATTAGAAACCTTTTAGGCGGCTAAAATTATGGCTGTAAAATGTCTTCGGTTCTGCCGTTAATTGAAATTATTACGCTATCTACGGTGGGAAACTGTTTCAAAGTTTGAGTAATTTGGGCCCGAATAGCTGCCACTCGGCAGGAGCCGCCCATTTGAAATTCTAATTGTTCGTCAAAATCAACTTTAGCCACTCCGTCTTTAATGCTTAAACTCTGAATCTTTACCCCTGAATTAATACTGGTAAAAAATCCCTGGTTTTTTTCTTCTTCAGTAGCCCCTTTTAAAAGTTCCTCTAAAGCCGCTCTGGCTACTGCCTGAGTTTTTGGAATTTCTCTTTCCGCCGGAAATACTTTGTTGCAGGAAAATTCAGGATCCATTCTGTCATTATTGAAATATGCTTTCACTTTAATGGCTTCTGCTGGCTTGAATAGACAAGGTGGCTTTGCAATCAGAAGATAGGCTGTAATTACCCCGATAACAACGATTATTAATATCGCAACAAAAGTTTTTATATTCATATTGCTAAATTTGGTTTTTGGCTTTCCAGTAGCGGAAATAAGCCAATTTTACTATCTCACTAACTATAAAATAACCCAAAATTAAAGATAGGACAATTAATAAAGCCGGGAAAGGAGGAGAGATAAAATGGAGAACCTCTTTTCCAAAATTTGTAAAGGGTAAAATAATCGTAACCAGGAAAACAATAAGAGAAATAGCCATTAAAAAAGAGCTCGGCCTTCTTGCTTTTAAGAAAAAATGGAAAGTTCTAATAGAAAATATAAGTGCGACTTCTGTTAAAATACTTTCGATAAACCAGAGAGTTCTTAAAAGGGCTGGTTGGCTTTTATAGAAAATGCCAAAAAAGATAAAGTCAAAAATCAGACTAACCAGGCCTAACAAAACGATAAGTAAAAATACTTTATTTAATAGAAAGAATTTTGGCTTTTTCAGTTCTTCGGCATCAACCTTATCTGAAGCTACGCTAATTAATGGGAAATCTGACAAAAGATTAACTAACAAAATTTGAGTTGGTAACATCGGTAAAAACGGAATCATTAAAGAAATTAAAGCTATTGAATAAAAATTGCCAAAATTACTAGCTAAAGTACATTTTATATATTTATTTATATTGGAAAAAATATTTCTTCCCTGGCGAATTCCATTTACAATCACCTTGAGGTCTTTTTTAAGCAAGATAATATCTGAAACTTCCCGAGAAACATCGGTAGCTTCTTTAACGGCAATGGCTAAATTAGCAACTTTCAAAGCCGGGACGTCATTAACCCCTTCTCCCAAAAATCCAACTTCATATTTTTTCTGAAGCATCTCGATTATTTTGTATTTTGTTTGGGGAGAAATTCTGGCAAAAACTGAAAATTCTTTGCAAGCTTTTTCAAAATCGTCTTCTGACAAAGAATCCAGGGTTTCCCCTAAAATGACTTTCGCAGAGTCTTCAATCAATCCTATCTCTTTTGCTACTTCGCCAGCCACTTCTTTGCTGTCTCCGGTTAAAATTTTAATATTAAGGTTTAATTTTCTGGATAAATGAATTGCCTCTTTAGCGGTTTTCTTAAGTGGGTCAGAAAAAGAAAAATAACCCAAAAAGTTTAATTCCTTTTCATCTTCTTCCGAAAAACCTCTCTTTGTAAATTGCTTAAAGGCAATTGCCAGGGTTCTTTTCCCTACCCTGCCCTGTTCTTCTATCTCTTTCTTCACCGTTTCTCTATTTTTATTGCCTTCAATTTTTGAAGATAGTTTAAGAATAACTTCCGGCGCTCCTTTCATGATTAAAATTAAATTTTTATTTTCATCTTCTAAAAGAGCGCTATTCCTGAGTCTTAAAGTATCAAAAGGGATTTCCGAAATTACCCGAAAAATTTTTAGAGAATCACGAATTTTTTGAGGAGCCTCTTCAAAAAGGGCAAAATCAAAAGGATTAAGAGCCGATTCAATTTCTTCCCTAACATAAGAAGAAGATAAAAGGCCATAAAGCAGACATTTCTCTTTATTATGAGAATAAGTATTCTCCAATTTAAGTTTATTTTCAGTCAGGGTACCGGTTTTATCAGTACATAAAATTTCAATATCTCCCAAATCTTCTACTGCTGACAACCTTTTAACAACCACTTTTTCTTTAGCTAAATTCAAAGCTCCGCTAGAAAGAGAGAAAGTAACCACTAACGGCAGGGCTTCCGGGATGATACTTACTATTAAAGCAATAGAAAAAATTAAAAAATCAAAGAAATTTGCTGTTCCTTTAATTATTAAGTTGGCTAAGAAAACAAAAACAATTGTTATTACAACTATTCTTAAAATAGTTTGGGAGAATCTAAGAAGGTTTTTTTCATAAACACTTTCTCGAATGATTCCCGCAGCTAATTTTGTAATTTCGCCGAGAACTGTCTTTTTGCCCGTTCCAATTACTACTCCTTCAGCTTCTCCAGAAATTACTGAAGTGCCGGCAAAAAGAATATTTCTCGCCTCAAAAATTTCTTTTGTTTCCTTTGAAAGCGGTTCGGTAGTCTTTCCAACCGGAAATGGCTCTCCGGTTAGAATAGATTCGTCAACTAAAAAGTTCTGGGCCTTTGTAACTCTTAAATCAGCAGGAATAATATTGCCAGGTTCAAGCAAAATCACGTCTCCCGGAACTAAAAATCTTTTATCAATGATTTTTTCTTTTCCCTCCCTTAAAACCCGAACCTGCGAGGGAAGATATTTTTTCAAAACAAAAACGGCCCTTTGAGCCTTAGCTTCCTGGAAAAATCCTAAAAAAATGTTAATAAAAACAAAGAATAAAATTAAAAACCCGTCAATTTTCTCACCAATTAAAAAAGCAATAACTGAGGCAATAAAAAGAAGATAAACGAATGATAATTTAAGTTGCCTTAAGAAAATATCAAACAACCCAACTTCCTTAGTTTTGATTTCATTAAAACCGTAATCTTTCAGACGTTTTCTTGATTCTTTTTCTGATAGACCACTCTTAGAGGTTTCAAAATTATTAAAAACCTCTCTTACGTCTTTAATTGTATATTGAGAAAAATTCATCAAAAACTCTGTATGTTTTTTAATCCTGCCAAAGAATCGCCTCCTCGGCGACTTTCCTCAACTTCGGCCTAAATTTTGATTATTTTTATTTTATATTAATGCTTTTGGTAAGAATTGCCCTATTTCTTCTGGTCTTAATAATCTAACATCATCAGCAATGCTTGAAAGACCGTACGATTGACCCTTGGGAATTCCTACATATTGAACTTTTTTTCCGAAAGCCTGGACCTCCTCAATCGCCGCCACCAAATCTGTATCAGAGCTAACTAAATAAGCAATGTCGTATTTATTCTCTCTGGCAAATCTAATCATTTCAACAGCCAAACGCACATCCACACCTTTTTCGTGATGG
>CAZSLY010000059.1:0-3463 GCA_964608045.1 uncultured Gammaproteobacteria bacterium
GCATAAGCATCGCCATCGCCAGAAAAAGCAATGACTTTTAAATTCGGATTAGCAATTTTAACGCCGCTTAAAAGAGGGACAATGCGACCGTGAAGACCGTAGAAGCTATTTAAATCCAAATAATCTGAGATTTTTCCATGACAGCCAATTCCACTACCAATGACCACTTCTTCCATTTTTATTTCTTTGTTTTTCACCAAATCCTCAATTGCTCCTTTAAAAGCAGCTAAAATCCCAAAATTAGAGCAACCCGGACACCAGGTAATTTTTGCTTGGGTTAAAAGATTCATCTAAAAAATTAGAAATGTTAAATTTTAAATTTTAAATGGATAAATTTTTAAATATCGATGCCAATATACTAATGCATACGAATGATACGAATAAAATTTATTAGTATAATTAGTATGAATATAAATATTTTCCATAACTATCTAAATTAAGATACTTAAGTACCCAAATTTTAACAAATTTAGCCTTTTCAATCAAGAACATCATTAGCGGAAAACTTAAAACCTGAGACAAAAGGGGAAATTCAGATTAAAAAATGATTTATTTTTTTTGCTAATTCCATCGGTTCAAACGGCCGAGAATCGTATTTGAGGATTTTATTCTTAATTTCAATTCCTGTTTTTTCTCTAATTAAAGAAGATAATTGGGCAGTTATATTGCCTTCAACGTCAATTATTTTTTTAGCGCCTTTTAAATAACTCTTTATTTTTCCCGTATCTAATGGCTCTAACCATAAAGGTTGAACAACTTTAGCCGGTTTTTTAAGATGTTTCAAGGATTCAAGCACTGCGCCTTTAACTGAACCCCAACAAATAATGATATTTTTGCTTTTCTTGTCCCCATAAACCTTAACCGTTTCCTTGCTTTTCTGCTCTTTTAACAAGAACTGAAGTTTTTTAAATCTTTTTTCCTGCATTTTTTTAATAACTAAAGGGTCTTCGGTACTAATTCCTTTTTCATCGTGTTCATAACTTGCGGCTTTAACAACAACATTTTTCATTCCCGGGAAAACTAAGCCTTTTTTCTCTTCAATTTTCCGGCCAGAGGCTAGTCCGATTTTGGCGGATATTTTTGAAAAATCTAAGAAACTAGTGGCTAAACTTTCAGAAAGATGTTTATCTAAAAGAACAATGACTAAACTCCTGTATTTCCAAGCTAAATTAAGAGCTTCAGCTCCTAAAAGATAGGCTTCTTCCGGATCTCCTGGAGCTAAAATAATTCTTAAAAATTCTCCATGACCGGAAAACCTGACTAATTGCAAGTCACTTTGAGAAGTATGAGTGGGCACGCCAGTTGAAGGACCCATTCTTTGAGAAACAATAACCAATAAAGGCACTTCACTCATCCCGGCTAAACTGCAGGTCTCCTGCATTAAATCAAAACCACCACCGGAAGTCCCGCAAGCTGAACGAAAACCAGCAAAAGCAGACCCTAAAGTCATTTGCACGGCTGCAATTTCATTTTCTGGTTGGACGGTTTTAAGACCAAATTCTTTTTGCTTTTTTGCTAAAAAGTGAAGAATAGAAGTGGCTGGCGTCATTGGATAAGCAAAATAAGTTTGCAAACCTGCTTTGACTAAACCCAAAGCTAATGCTTCATTACCATCAATTAATCCACCGGCTGGCAGACCAATGGCTTTACTTTTTAAAAGACCCCTTGTCGGCAGTTTCAAATTCTTCAAATATTCATAACCCTTTTTTGCCAATTCAATATTTATTTGAGCTTTTTCTTTAAAAGTTTTTTCAAAAATCTTTTTCAATTTTTCAAACTCAAGTCCAAAATAATAACAAAGAGCGCCTAAAGCAACTGAATTTTTGGTGATTGGAGGCGCTTTTGCTTGTTCAACGAGTTTTTTCATCGGCAAATGAAAGCTCTTTTGACCAAAAAGAATTAGTTCTTTTTCAAGATCAATTTTCAAACAAGGATTGCCGTAATCGCTAAAAACTTTTTCTTGAGAAAAACTGATTCTTGAAAAAATATATCCGCCTTTAATCAAAGACGGAAGTTCCGTTGTGACAAAAACTTCTTGACCGCTTAAGCTAAGCAGTTTGCCAAAAATAATTCCTGCTTCTTTAACACCCTCGCCAGCTTGACCAGAAATTAAAACAGTTGTGATTTTATTTTTAGATTTACCCATCTAATTGATTATAATGGATTTTAAGAATTGGTCAATCCGCCTCTTGGCGGATTATTGATGTTTGATTTTGATTAAATCGCCATCTTCTACCAAATAATCCTTGCCGACTATCTGAATAAAACCGTGATTATGTGCTTGCAAAAGACCCCCGGCTTCTAAGACCTTATTCCATTTAACAACCTCTGCTTTGATGAATTTCTCCCTAAAATCAGTATGAATCACGCCAGCCGCCTCAATAATTGATATGTCTCTTTTGAGGCTCCAGGCGCGGGTTTCCTCTTGGCCGGTGGTCGTAAAAAAAGTAATTAAATCAAGAATTTTGTAAGCTTCTTTGATCAAATTTCCAATTTTTACTTCTTTAACTTCTAATTCTTTTTTCTCCTCCTCGGTCATTTCGCTGAATTCCAGTTCTTCTTCTAGATTCATAATTAAATAACTTGCGCCTAGCTCTTTTATCTTTTTCAATAATTCTTCGGGGATTGAAACCCCATCAGAGTTCAAAAGATAAATACAAGGTTTGGCCGTTAAAAGACAAAGCTCCTTAACTAAATCTTCTGCTTTTGGATTTTGCTTTAAATAAGACAAAGCACTTTGGCCTTGATTAAAAAACTCTTCTAAATCTTCTAAAATTTCTTTTTCCGCTAAAGATTCTTTTTTTCCGACCTTAATTTCTTTACTTAAATGTTCTTTTCTCTTTTTAATAGTTTCCAAATCTTTTAAAATTAATTCAGTATTGACAATCTCCAGGTCTCTTAAAGGATCAATGGTTTTTTCTACATGAACTACTTCTTCTCTTTTAAAACAGCGCAAAATATGAACAATCGCTTTAGTTTCACGAATATAGGAAAGAAATTGATTGCCTAATCCTTCTCCTTCATGCGCTCCACGAACTAAACCAGCAATATCAAGAAATTCAACGACCGCTCCAATTATTTTTTCTGAGCCAAAAAGAGCGGCTAATTTTTCAAGCCTCTGGTCCGGAACTTTAACAATTCCTTTATTCGGCTCAATCGTGCAAAAAGGATAATTAGAAATCTCAACTGGAATTTTAGTTAGAGCCTTGAATAAAGTTGATTTGCCCACATTTGGCAAACCAACAATGCCAACAGAAAAAGACATACAATAATTAACTTACGACTAACAACCTACAACATTTTATCAAAAATGCTCAAAATGTCTATTAAGCTAAATTTACTATTTTTTTTTCCTGATCAATAGAAATTTTAAGATTAAGAAATTTTTCTAAAAGCCAAACAATGGTTGTCAGATGCGAGGTAATTCTTGAAGTGGTGAAACTAAATGGCTTTTTAGCCAAGG
>CAZSLY010000060.1:0-3385 GCA_964608045.1 uncultured Gammaproteobacteria bacterium
GCTGTTTTTTCTATTTTTACCAAGCTCCTTGGTCTTTGGCGAGACCGTCTTTTGTCTTCAAGTTTTGGCGCGGGCGAGATTCTTGATGCTTATCTTGCTTCCTTTAGGTTGCCGGACTTGGTTTTTAATGTTTTAATTTTAGGCGCTTTTTCTTCGTCTTTTATTCCTGTTTTTTTATCTTATTTTCAAAAAGACAAAGAAGAGGGCTGGCGCTTGGCGAACGCAACTTTAAATCTTCTTTTTTTAATAATTTTTATTTTAACAATTTTAATTATTGTTTTTGCAAAGAATCTCGTGCCTTTAATTGTTCCTGGTTTAAGTTCCGAAGCTCAAGAAGTAACTGTTAAACTGACGAGAATTATCAGTTTAAGTATTTTATTTTTTATTTTTTCCAATGTTTTTTCCGCAATTTTAAATTCTTTTCATAAATTTTTTCTTTATAGTTTAGCGCCTCTTTTGTATAATTTAGGCATTATTTTTGGGATTTTATTTTTAACAAAAACTGAATTGGGAGTTTCTGGTCTTGCCTGGGGAGTGGTCTTCGGTTCTTTTCTTCATTTTTTAATTCAAGTTCCCGGTGTCTTAAAGCTCGGTTTTCGGCCCCAATTTCTTTTTTCTTTTCTGCCTGGAGTAAAAAAAATTTTTTTGCTGATGGTCCCTCGTTTTTTAGGATTAGCCGTCAATCAGGTTAACATTCTTTTAACCACTATTATTGCTTCTTTTTTAGTCTCCGGAGCAATCACAATTTACAATTTAGCTTTTAATTTAAACAGCGTTCCTGTCGGTTTGGTGGGCATTCCTTTATCTTTGTCTTTGTTTCCGATTTTATCTCAAGCGGCAGCTGATGGAGAGAATAATTTTTTCAAAAAGAAATTTTTAGAAACCTTAAAACAAATTTTTTATTTTATTCTGCCTTTAACTGTTGTTTTTTTCTTTTTTAGGCAAGAAATTGCGGCTATTATTTTAAAAGCCGGTTTGTTTACTGAAAAAGACAGTTTTCTGACCGGCCAAACTTTAGGCTATTTTTCTTTGTCACTTTTGGCGCAAAATTTAATTCCTCTTTTTTCTCGGGCTTTTTATGCTAAGCAGGATACAAAAACCCCGGTTTTGGCCGCTTGTTTTGGAATGTTTTTTAATTTTTTGGGCTGTCTTTATTTTGGCAAATTAATGGGTCCTCCTGGTTTAGGCCTGGCTTTTACTCTCTCAAGCTTTCTCAATCTTTTTCTGCTTTTTTCCTTTTTTAAAAAGAAAGGATTTAAATTTGAAAAAGAAGAGTTTTTTTCTCCTTTGCTTAAATTTCTTTTTCTTTCTCTTCTTATTATTCCTTTAATAGTATTCTTGAAAGTTCTCTTTGCTTTTTTGCCGGTTTTTTTAGAAACTTTAATTATCGTCTTAATTGTTCTTCTTTTTTATTATTTTTTAAGTTTGCTTTTTAAAATAGAAGAAGCAAAGAAAGTGAAGGACATTTTTAAGCTATTTTATGCCTAATCTCCAAAAAATTCGTAATTTTTCTATTATCTCTCATGTTGACGCTGGTAAATCAACCTTGGCTGACAGATTTTTAGAATTGACAGAAACTGTTCCCGCTGGAAAAATGAAGCCGCAATATTTAGACAGGCTTTCTTTGGAAAGAGAGAAAGGAATCACGATTAAACTCCAGCCGGTAGAAATGAACTATGAGGGATACATTTTGAACCTGATTGATACGCCAGGCCACGTTGATTTTTCTTACGAAGTTTCCAGATCATTGGCTGCGACCGAAGGAGCCTTGCTTTTGGTTGACGCTAGAAATGGTTTGGAAGCGCAGACAGTCGCTAATTTCTATTTAGCTAAATCTCTGGGACTGCAAATTATTCCCGTGATTAATAAAATTGATTTGCCGGACATTGATCTTGATTTAAGAAAAAAAGAATTAGCTGATTTTGTTGGAGTTGATGAAGAAGAAGTTCTTTGCGTTTCAGCTAAATCCGGAAGAGGAACAAGAGAGATTTTGGCAGCAATAGTCAAAAAAATTCCTGAACCGGCCGGCAAAGAGGAAGGGCCTTTCCGGGCTTTGGTTTTTGATTCTTTTTTTGATGAATATTTAGGCGTGGTTGTTTATCTGAGAGTGATTGACGGTGAAATTTTTAAAGGGGAGAAGATAAAATTTTTGAGCAATAAAGTTGTCTCTGAAGTTAAAGATTTGGGAATATTTACTCCAGAGTTAAAATCAAAAGATAAACTTTCTGCTGGTGAAATTGGCTATCTTGCCACTGGCTTGAAGGAAATTAAATTAGCCAGAATCGGCGAAACAATTTTTAAAGAAAAGGAAGAAAGAGAAGGCAGAAAAATCGCGCCGCTTTCCGGATTTAAACCGCCTCAGCCAATGGTTTTTGCCGGTTTTTATCCGGGAAAAGAGACCGATTTTGAAAAATTTAAAAAAGCGATTGAAAAAATTGAATTAAATGACCCAGCCATTTCAGTTAAAGGAGAAAAACATAGTTCTTTAGGATTTGGTTTTCGCTTAGGTTTTTTAGGACCGCTTCATCTTGAAATTATTAGTGAAAGATTAAAAAGAGAATACGAAATTGATTTAATCATTACAAATCCAACAGTTGAGTTTCGTTTGACTTTGCAAAACAACCAGGTAGTTTTTATTCGTTCTGCTTCTGAATTTCCTGAAGGAAAAGTTAAAAAAGTTGAAGAAAGATTTGTTGAGGTTTCTTTGATGACTCCTAAGAAGCATTTTGGCGAGATAATTAGGTTTTTGGAAGAATTTGCGAAAAATAATCAAGGAAGAGTTTTTTTTCAAAAAACAGACTATCTTGGTTCTTCATCTCTTGTAGAAATTCTTATGCCTTTAAGCTTGCTGGTTCAAAACTTTTACGAGCAGCTTAAGTCAGCCAGCCACGGTTTCGCCTCTTATAGCTACAAACTTCAAGATTTTAGAGAAGTTAAAGCTAAAAAATTAGAGATTCTTGTGGCTGATAAAAAAAGAGAACAGTTGTCAGGTTTGGTTTATGAAGACCAGGCCTACCTCAAGGCAAAAAATTTTTTGCATAAATTAAAAGAAATTTTGCCGCCGGCGCTTTTTGAAATTAAATTGCAAGCAATCTATAATGGCAGAATTATTGCCGGAGAAAGAATTAGGCCGAGAAGAAAAGATGTGACCGCTCCTTTGTATGGCGGCGATGTCAGCCGCAAAAAAAAGCTTTTGCAAAAGCAAAGAAGAGGTAAAAAAGAAATGCTTCTTAAAGGAGAAGTTGTCCTGCCGCCTTTGATTTTCAAGGAGCTGTTTTAAATTTAAGATTTTACCCTATCACTGGTATCAATTCGCCTCTTGGCATCAATACATTATGAAAAATTATAAGTCAAAAATTTTCTTTATTTGTTTAATTTTGCTTTT
>CAZSLY010000061.1:0-3375 GCA_964608045.1 uncultured Gammaproteobacteria bacterium
GTCATCTGTATCTCCACGATTAAAATCGGGAGTTTTAGATGATATTGGTTATAAATAAACATATTACCTCGAAAAACACTGGCTCCAGACCTCGCGGCGTTAATTAAACAATTCATTTCACTATGGACGCTTCGACAAAGTTCATATCTTTGACCATGAGGAATTTTTAATTGATCCCTTAGGCAGTTCTCTCTTTCAAAACAGTCTTTTGTCTTTCTTGGCGCGCCAACATAACCAGTGGCGAGAACCACGTCATCGCGGACAATGATGGTCCCTATTTTAACCCGAAAACAGGTGCTTCTTTGAGCAACTTCTTTGGCAATGTTTAAATAATATTTCTCTTTTGAGGGACGCATAAAGTTAATTCAAAATTAAATTTTAGAAACGAATCTATTTTTTTGCAGATAAAATCTCCATGGTTTTTTTGACCAACAAGGACCGGCGTAATCAATGCCAATTCTCGGCCCTCTTTTTATCTCCGAGGATTTAATTTTAACCCCGCGATCCTCAACAAATAATAAAGCTTTTTCCTGACAAAGGTCGTAGCCATAAAATGATTTATCTAAATTTAAACTTTGACATAAAATTCCTGGGCCAGAACATAATTTCCTTAAAAATTCTTCATTCATTATTTCCGGCTTCTTCAGTTTCCTGTTTTTGAGCATTAATTCTATCCCCTCTTTCGGCTCTAAAGCCCTAATGAGCACGCATTCGGGTTTGCCTTCTTTAAAAGTAGAAAAATTTAGCTGCCAATACATTCCATAAACAAGGTAAATATAAATATGGCCGCCGATTAAATATTCTGCTTTGTTTCTTTTAGTTTTTTTGCCTGAATAAGCATGAGAAGCTTTGTCTTGAGGTCCTAAATAAGCTTCGGTCTCCACAATCAGGCCGGAGATTCTTTTTCCTTGATCAATTCTCACCAGATATTTTCCTAAAAGTTTCTGGGCGACTTGAGGGGTCGGTTTAGTGAAAAAATCTCTCTTGAGGCGCATACAATCTCTTTTTTAGGATATATCTATAAATTTTTAAAGGTAAATATTTATTTCTTTTCTTTCCTTCTCTAATTTCTTTTCTAATCTGGGTGGCGGAAATTGGTAAATTAAAATCAAGCCAGATTATTTTTTGTAAAAACTTTTTTAACCTCTTGTCAAATCTTTTTGGCAAGGTTTTTAAGTTATAAGGATGAGTTCTGCGGCTAGCCACCATAAATTGCGCTGTCTTGAGCATGGTCAGTCCATCATATTTCCATTTCCCTTCAACCATTTCCCGAAAACTGTCTTCGCCTAAAATCCAGTAAATTTTTGAGCCGGGATATTTTCTTTTAAGATGCTTAATTGTTTCGTAAGTATACGATTTTTTGCCTCTTTTACCTTTTTCTATCTCATATGAAGAAAGTTTGATTTTTTTGAGTTCCTGCCTACCAGCAGGCAGGCTTTTAATCAAAATTTTAGCCATTAAAAAACGGTCTTTATCCGGCGCCAGGTCTTTTTTTCTTAAAGCTGGCAAGCCGCAAGGCATAAAAATAATCTGATCAAGCCCGGCTTTTTTCACGGCATCGCTCGCTAAAAGCAAATGCCCCCAATGTGGCGGATTAAAAGCACCACCCAAAACACCGATTTTTTTTACTCGACTTTTCTTCATTTTTATAATATAATTTATATCGATGCCAATATACTAATGCATACTAATTTAAAAAATTAGAAATGTTAAATTTTAAATTTTAAATAGATAAATTTTGTCCTCCTGAGGCGCCTTGTCGAATTCTATTAGTATAATTAGTATGAATTCGTATATTAGTATCGCTTCTCTTATAATTATATAAATAAATCACATGATGTCAAAAGAAGAAGCTAAAAAAAGAATAGAGAAATTAAGAAAAGAAATTGAACATCATGATTATTTGTATTATGTCCTGGATAAACCGGAGATTTCTGATGCAGCTTATGACAGCTTAAAGAAAGAACTTAAAAAACTTGAAGAAAAATTCCCAGAACTTCTTAGGCCTGACTCACCAACGCAAAGAGTCGGCGGCCAGCCGCTCAAAGAATTTAAAAAAGTTAAGCATAAAATGCCGATGCTGACGCTTGATGACGCGATGAATGAAAACGAATTAAATGACTGGCGCAAAAAAATGGAAAGATTATTAACTCAGGAAGAAATAAAAAAAATAGATTATTTTGCGGAATTAAAAATGGATGGCTTGGCTGTAACTTTAATTTACAAAAACGGTTCTTTATTTAAAGCCGCCACCAGGGGTGATGGCTTTATTGGCGAAGAAATCACAAAAAATATTAAAACGATTAAATGCATTCCTTTAAGATTAAGAATTGGAGAATTGAGGGGGAGATATAAAATTCCTGAAGAAATTGAAATCAGGGGCGAGGTTTATATCAGCAAAAAAGCATTTATCAAATTAAACGAGGAACAAAAAAAGAAAAAAGAACCTCTTTTTGCCAACCCCAGAAATGCGGCCGCTGGCTCCATCAGGCAGCTTGACGCGAAAATTACCAGCCAAAGAAGTTTATCCTTTTTTGGTTACGATTTGGCCACTGATCTTGGACAAAAAACTCATCAAGAAACGCATTTTTTAATAAGAACATTAGGGATGCCAGAAAATCCTCTTAATCGCTACTGTCAAAATTTAGAAGAAGTCATTAAATTTCATCAAGAGATTGCTAAAAAAAGGGAAAAACTTTCTTATGAAATTGATGGTTTGGTGATTAATATCAATTCTAATTCTCTTTTCAAAAAATTAGGTTTTGTCGCTAGGCGGCCGAGGGGTACAATTGCTTTTAAATTCCCTGGCCTTGAAGCAACGACTAAAATTGAAGGGATTATTGTCGGGGTTGGCCGAACCGGCAAAATCACGCCAGTTGCCATTCTTTCGCCGGTTAGGGTTGGCGGCGTGACAATTAAAAGGGCTACCCTGCATAACGAAGATGAGATTAAGAGATTGGATGTTAAAATTGGCGATACAGTTATTGTTAAAAGAGCGGGCGATGTTATTCCGAAAATTTCCCGCTCAATCAAATCTTTAAGAACCGGCAAAGAAAAAGAATTTAAAATGCCGAAGAAATGTCCTTTTTGCTTCTCTATTTTAAATAAAAAACCGGGTGAAGTTGATTATTACTGCCCAAATAAAAATTGTTTTGCTTCAAGAAGAAGACTCCTTTATCATTTTGTTTCTAAAAAGGCGTTTGATATCTCTCATTTGGGACCAAAAATTATTGATCGATTACTAGATGAAGGTTTAATTAAAGATGCGGTTGACATCTTTAAATTAGAATTAGGAGATATTGTCTCTTTTGAAATCTCGCCTTCTAGGAAGCCGAAGGCTTTCCTTCGGGGATTCGCGGAAAAATCAGCGCAAAA
>CAZSLY010000062.1:0-3375 GCA_964608045.1 uncultured Gammaproteobacteria bacterium
CAAAAAATTTAAAAAATTTGAAACTTTAGTTGAAAAATTTTTTACTAATTTTTTGCGCACCCGGTTAAATGCTGCTTCGCAGCAATTTCGCGAAAGCGAAATTATTTAACCGGGTAAAGGTTTTCTAGACAAATTTTGTTCGCCTTACGGCTCCAAAATTTGTAGAAAGCCCTTTATTTCAGCAGCTTGATCTGATCAATTTTGCTATTCAATTTAAAATATTCGTTGTTTAACCGGTCAACTGAATTTTTAGCGTCATTAATGTGCTTGGTCACCACGGCTAAAGTCTGACCTAATTTTTCCGTATCCTGAGAAACTGCTCTTAAAATCTCTAAAATCTGCTGATATTCTTCTTTCAACTGCTCTCCTTTCATGCCCAGCATCACACTTCTTAAAAACCCTAAAAAAGTGTTTGGGGAAACAATCAAAACCTTTTTATTCCTCGCGTTAGCAAAAAGGTCGCTTTCACTTCTTAAAATTTCGTAATAAATTGTCTCAGATGGTATGTACATCACGGCAAAATCAACTGTTCCCTCCTGAGGCAGAATATAGCTTTTGGAAATTTTTTCAATTTCCCGCTTAACATCAGTGCTAAACATCTTTTCCGCGGCCTCCCTTTCTTTTTCAGTCACGGCTCGGGCTAATTTTGAATAATTATCAAGAGGAAATTTGGCGTCAATCGGAATAATCTGGTTTTTAACTTTAATAATCGCATCAACGATCTGGCCGTCTTTAAAACGATATTGCAGTTTGAAATGCTCTTTGGATAAATTATCAGATAAAAGATTTTCTAAAACCTGCTCGCCGATATTGCCTCTTAATTTTGGCGAACGAAAAAAATCCTGAAAACCCTGAATCTGGCGGCTCAATTCTTCAACCGTGCCCAATCCTTTGGAGTATAAAGTCAGAGCTTGAGCGGCTTTATCCAGCCTTTCATGCATGCCTTGCAAACTCTGATTAAGTAAAAGAAATGATTGGTCTTTACTTTTGTCATCTCCAATTTTCTTTATCTTTTGAGTTAAAAGATAAAAAAGAAAAACAACCAGAAAACCAAAGGTGATAATAATGATAGTTAAGATAATCATATGATTTAATTTATTTAAACTTTGGATTATAGGTTATAAGTTATAGGTTATTTCTCAGTTTTCAGGGGTCTCACCCCTGTCTCTTTTCTGTTTCTTTTCTGTTTCTTTTTTATCATAAGTTATAAGTTATAAGTTGTAAGTTACAGGTTCCAGGTTTTAGGTTATAAGTTATAAGTTATAAGTTATGGGCGCGGAGTTGCGGAGGGCGGACCTCCGATTCTCTCCGATTTTCATAAGTTACAAGTTTAGCATCAACCACCCAAGCCATGTTTTGATCAATAATCACTGGATTAAGATCAATCTCTTTGATTTCTTTGTTTTCTAAAGACAAAGAAGATAAAGATAAAATGATTTTCTCTAAAGCTTTAAAGTTAACTGCTTCTTCGCCTCTTTGACCTTTTAAAACTTCAAAGCCCTTAATCTCCTCAATCATTTCCTGAACATCTTTTTTTAGCAAAGGGGCAATCCTCAAAGAAACATCTTTAAAAACCTCAACAAAAATCCCGCCCAAACCAAAAGCGATGACCGGTCCAAAGGTCCGATCGCGCTTCATGCCAATAATCACTTCTTTGCCCCTAGCCATCTCTTGGACAATCACTCCTTTAATTTCTGCCTCTGGCTTTTTATTTCTAATATTTTTTATTATTTCCTCTCTTGCTTTTTCTGCCTCAGGTAAACTTCTAATATCTAATTTCACTCCGCCGTAATCTGTGCGGTGAAGAATCTGGAATGAGTTAATTTTCATTGCCCAGGGAAAATTAATTTGCGAAACAATTTCTTTCAAATCTTCTTTTTCTTTGGCTAAAAAAGAAGGAATCATCGAAATTTTATATTTTTGCAGCAGCGATTTGGTTCTCTCAAACTCCATCAACAAGCCTTCTCTTTCGCTCATTGGACTCGGAGCAGAAAGAGGTTTCTTTTTAAAAGCTAATTTTTCTAAAATTTCTTTAACATCAACCGGATATTCAAAGTTTCCGACTTTTTTCTTTTTCAAGATCTCCTCTCCTTTGCCGGTTGTTTTTTCGCCGATAAAAACCGGGAGCAGGGGCTTTTTCTTTTTAAATTTAGCCAAGACCAAGGCGGTTTTTTCAATCTCGGTCATTTTTTGAGGAGTAAGAATCACAATTAAACCATTAATATTTTTTTCGGCGGTCAAAATTTTCAAAACCTCTTCATATCTTGAAGAAAGGGCATCGCCTAAAATATCAATCGGGTTATTGACGGAAGCAGCTAAAGGTAAAATTTTCCTTAGTTTCTTTTTTGTTTTCTCGCTAATTCTGGCTAAAGAAAGTTTCTCTGAGCTTTCAATTAAATCAGACATTAAAATTGAAGGACCGCCGCCATTGGTAATGACGGCCAAGTTATTTAAGGGTTTGAAAATTCCCGCATTAAAAATTTTAGTGAAATTAAAAAGTTCTCTTAAAGAGTCAACTTTGATAATTCTGTTTTGTTGACAAACTGAGCTAAAAATTTTATCTTCCGGCGAGAGAGAACCAGTATGCGAGGCAATCGCCTCTTGCGCCCTTTTTGTCTTGCCGGCTTTTAAAATAACCAGAGGCTTTGTTTTTATAATTTTTTTAGTAATTTTTAAAAACTTTCTACCTTGGGACACTCCTTCAAGATACATTAAAATCGCTTTTGTTTTTTTATCAGTCAGTAAAAATTCCAAAAAGTCATTTTCTGTTAAAACCGCTTCATTGCCCAAGCTGACAAACTTAGAAAAGCCAATGTTCTCCCGCTTCGCCCAGTCAAGCATAGAAGAACATAAAGCGCCTGACTGAGAAAGAAAAGCAATCTCTCCTTTTAAAATCATTTCGCTGGCAAAGGAGGCATTTAATCCTGAGAAGGAATCAAGCAAGCCCAAACAATTCGGTCCTAAAATCTTTATCCGGTATTTTTTAGCAATTTTTATAATCTCTTTTTCTAATCTCTCCCCTCCCCGGCCAATTTCTTTAAAACCAGCAGAAATAATAATGACAAAAGGAATTTTCTTTCGGCCGCAGTCTTTCAAAACCAAAGGGACAATTTCTGCTTTAACCGCAATAACAGCCAAATCAATCTTTCCCTTAATTTCAGAAACGTTTGTAAAACAAGTAAGACCTAAAACTTTTTTCTGATTTGGATTAACCGGATAAACTTTTCTTTTTTTGTCCTGAAGGAGATTAAAAACCAAAGAATAACCAAGTTTTTCTTTTTTAGGAGAAGCGCCAATAACCGCCACGGCTCGGGAATTAAAAATTTTGTTTAAATCCATAAGGTAATTATACTCTTTTTTGCCAATTTAAAAAGA
>CAZSLY010000063.1:0-3347 GCA_964608045.1 uncultured Gammaproteobacteria bacterium
GAATTTTAAGAATTGACAAGAGGGGAAAAAAATGATAGATTAGCTGGATGCTTGCTTTAAATGACCAAAATTTTGAGGAAGAAATTAAAAAAGCCAATAAACCGGTTTTAGTTGATTTCTGGACGGAGTGGTGCTCTCCCTGTCAGATATTAACGCCGATTTTGGAGAAAGTCATTGAGGAATTTAAAGACAAAATTATTCTCGCCGGGGTTAATCTTGACGAAGCGCCAATTATTAGTCAAAGATACGGGATTGAAAAAATCCCAACCGTTATTTTGTTTAAAGAAGGAAGGCCAATAAGTTTTTTTGAAGGCCTAAGAGGCGAAGACGAAATCAAAAATTGGTTAAATGAAGTTTTAAAAGAGAGCAAAAATGGATGAAGGAAAAATTAAAAAAATAATTAAGGAATCTAAAAAATACGCAAAAGAAAAAGGGTTTAAATTAAACCCAAACGAGCAGGTAGCAATTAGCATTGTTAAAGGGCTTTTAGTTAACGAAGAGAAATATGGATTTAGATATTGTCCCTGTCGGCGGGTGAGCGGAAATGAAGAAGAGGACAAAAAGAAAATTTGTCCTTGTCAGTTTATGCAAGAAGAGATCAGGCAAGAGGGGCATTGTTTTTGTGGACTTTTTATTTTACCACCCATCCGCCGTCAACCACCAAAACTTCGCCAGTCACAAAATCAGATTCATCAGAGGCCAAATAAACTGCGGCTTGGGCGATATCTTCTGGCTCGCCTAAGCGCGGATAAGGAGTTGAAGATTCTAAAAATTTTCTAGTAGTTTCATCAGCCAGCATCTCTTTGGTCATGGCGGTTTTAATTATCCCCGGAGCAATACAGTTGACATTGATTCTTTGCGGCGCGTATTCTAAAGCCATTTCCCGAGTTAAAGCAATAATGCCGCCCTTAGAAGCGCAATAAGGACCGAGGTTGCTAAAACCAACCAGACCGGCGATTGAAGCAATGTTAATAATTTTTCCTTTGCCTTGTTTAATCATTAGCGGCAGGGCTTTTTTGCTTGCCAAAAAGACACTTTTTAAGTTAATATCAAGGACTTTATCCCAATCTTCTTCAGAGGTCTCATGCAAATTACTAAATTTAACAATTCCGGCATTATTGGCTAAAACATCAACCTGACCAAATTCTTTAAGGCAGGTTTCAACCATTTGTTCAATGTCTTTGGCTTGACTGACATCAGTTTTAATAAAAACCACTTCTCCTTTTTCTTTTTTTATTAAATCAGCTGTTTCTTGTCCTCCTTTTTCATTTAAGTCAGCCACCACTATTTTTGCTCCTTCGCGAGCAAAAGCTAAAGCAATTGCCCGGCCAATACCGAAGCCAGCGCCAGTAATAATCGCAATTTTGTTTTTTAAACGCATAGATTTAAATTGAAGACATAAACTTTTAGATAGTGTCAGGGGTCTCACCCCTGTTTCTTTTCCCCCTATTGATAAATAGATTACATTTTTATCATATATCTTAGATTTTCTTTGTCAACCAGATTTTTTAAGGCAAATCTCCTTAATCGACTAGCAGTCGACTAGCAGGTGCGACCTGCTCCGACTGCTCCGAGCAGGTGCGACCTGCTCCGATGGGGTGCTGAATTTAAATTTTTTTAAGACCTTTTAAGAATAAATAAGCAAGCACGCCGCCGGCTAAAGCAGTAAAAAGCTGGGGCCAGGACATCATAACAGCAACCTTAGAGGCAATTTCTTTTTTGATTAAAAGGTTAACCACGATTTGGCTGGTTAAAAAGAGGAAAAGAAATTTCAGGAAACTGGCGCTCAAGATTCCCAGCCAATATCGCGTTCCGATTTTTACAGAAGATCGGGACGCGGCAGAGAAGAGGAAATTGAAAACAACAATCAAAATGGCGTTCGCGGTCATAATAAAAGGAATCATTGGCGCCAGAACAGCCGGTAAAAGTCCGACGGCCAAGGCGTATAACGAAGGCAAGAGCCCGATAAAAATTGCTGATTCCACGCCTAAAAGGACAGTGCTGATGATTAAAACCGCATTGACAATTGGTCCGGTGAGAAATTGAATTTTAAGATAAGGAGCAAAAGTCGCGATTGCCAGAAGAGTGAAAAACATAACAAGCGTCAGGGTTTGTTCTTTTTTAATGGCTAAAATTTTTATTTCAGGCATAAAATTTTTTTGGTCTTAAAGAATTTTTTAATTGATAAATTTGACCTTTGCTTTTTTTAAGATAATAAGTTGAAGAAACCTTTTTAATTTGATCTGGCGGAAAATTTTGGTAAACATTTTTGACAATTGGATTTTGGTGAGCCAATCTGATTTCTTTTTTCTGATCAATTTGATAAAGGCCAAGAGCTCTTTTTTTTCTAATTATTTTATCAACTGGCATTGGCTGTCCGCCTCCACCCACACAGCCATCTTCACAAGCCATAACTTCTATATAGTCATAAGCTTTGGGATTTTTTTTCAGTTTTTCTAAAACAATTTTAGCATTTCCTAAACCGTTGACAACTGCTACTTTTACTAAATGATGGTTGGAAATTTCCGCTTCCTTAATTCCTTCTTCGCCCCTTACTTGTTTGAAATTGAGTCTTAGGAGCTTCTTGCCGGTTAATTTTTCATAGACAGTTCTTAAAACTGATTCCATTACCCCGCCGCTTGAACCATAAATTACTCCGGCGCCGGAAGGAAGGCCAAGCGGATGATCCGTTTTTTCCGGCTTAAGTTTTTCAAGATCAATTTTATGGATTTTAAAAAGACGAGCTATTTCTCTGGTGGTCAGGACATAATCAACCGGTTTTAGGCCATTGATTTTTAATTCTTTTCTCTCAATTTCGTATTTTTTAGCGGTACAGGGCATAATGGAAACCACCACAATTTTTTTGGGATTGATTTTTTCTTTTTCCGGCCAGAAAGTTTTAATTAAACCGCCTAAAATTATATGGGGTGAGCGGACGGTCGTCAAATTTTTAATAAATTCAGGATAATAAAATTCAATAAATTTTACCCAAGCCGGACAACAGGAAGTGAACATTGGCAGATTTTTTTTGTTTTCCAATCTTTCTTTTAATTCCTGGGCTTCTTCTACCGTCGTGAAGTCAGCGCCAACCGAGGTGTCAAAAACTTTATTAAAACCTATTTTTTTAAGACCAGCTACCAGCTGGCCGGTAATAATTGAGCCAAAAGCCAGGCCAAATTCTTCGCCTAAACTGCTTCTTAGAGCCGGAGCAAATTGAGCGACCACGATTTTATCTTTTTGTTTTAATGGTTTTTTAATACTTTCAAACTCGCCGGTGCTTTCAATCGCGCCAACCGGACAGTGAACCAGACATTGGCCGCAATAAACGCAATCTTTATCTTTTTCTT
>CAZSLY010000064.1:0-3227 GCA_964608045.1 uncultured Gammaproteobacteria bacterium
AAGCAAAAAGAAAAACAAAAAGAAAAGAAGAATTAATAAAAAGCGATAAAAAATTTTCATAAAAAACTATTTATTCGGCTCATAAAGCCAGATTAAAACTTGACCAATAATTTGTGGTTCGCCTAAAATTTTCTTAATTCCGCCAATAACTTTCTCTCTGTCTTTGAAAATAATAAACCTTTCTTCAGTGGCAAAATAACACTTTTTGCTGCCAGTCATTTCTAAAATTCTTTCTAAATAACGCAGCGAGGGGGTTTTATTCATATTCTCAAAAAGAAAAACTCTTTCTGGCTGGGCGTATTCATAATAAACAGGAAATCCTCCAGCCACAACTTTTCTAGCGGAAACCATCTCCAGCGCTAAAAGCGGCCAGGTGTTTGCTAAAACACAAGGGTGCTTTTCGTCTTTAATTTTTTCATATAAAAAATAAGCGGACTTGAGCTCGTCGCCAGTGACAACCTGCGCTTTCGGACCAGAGGCATAAACCGTGGTGGAAACCAAAGAAAAAATCAAGGCGATCATAAAAACAGCAATTTCTTTACTTAAAAGAAGAGATAAACGATTGACTAATAGATAAACTCCCCAACTCAAAAATAAGGCAAAAAGAAAAGCAATAAATAAAACCATTCTTTTGGTAAAAAGATGATTGCCTGACATAAAAGAAGAAGCGATAAATTGATTAAAAAGCAGGATGATTAAAAAAAGAAAAAGAACGAGACCAATTAAAGGATTTTTCATCTTTTTAATGCCTAAAATTCCTATAAAAGCAAAAATTAAAATTATTGGTGTAAGAATCAATGGCCAAGGAAGAATTTTTAAAAGAACACTTCTTGAAAGATCTGATTCGGTTGTGGCATAAAGCCAATTGTCCTGCTCCATTTCAAAAACCCTGGGGAAAATTGCGGCTGAGGTAAATGTTTTATTGCCAAATTCTTTTAAGGCCGGCAGGAGATTTTCTTTTTTTGTTTTTGTAAAGTCAAACCAGGAATAATCCTCTACGCTGTCTAAAAAAACAAAAAAGAAAGACAAAAAAAGAATAACCAATAAAAGAGAAAAAATTGAGAAAAATTTTGCTCCTCCTTTAGTTTCAGCTGTTTTTTTAACAAGATATCCCAGAGAGAAAAAAGCAAAGAATAAAGATAAATAAAGAACATAATTAAAATAAAGGAAAGGAAGGAGAAAAATAAAAAAAAGCAAAAGCCTTTTTAGAGATTTTTCTTTTTGGAAAAAGAGAAAAAGCGGAATCAAAGCAAAAAGAAAGGGTAAAAAACCAAAAGAAAGAGGCGCTCCCAAGCCGGCATAGATAAAAAATGGAGAAAAAAGCAAAGGAGAAAAAGCAAAACAGTAAAGAAATTCTTTTTTTGAAGAAAAAAAACTGCCAAGTTTTAACATTAAAAACGGCAAAAATAAGGAAAAAAGAATGAGGGTTAAAAAAAGATCAACGTAGAAGAAATCAAGGCCGGTCAAAAAAGAAAAAGCAATAGTCAAGCCCCATAAATTAGCATAAGAAGTTTTATTGCCAACCACAAAAACTTCCGGAATCTTCAAGGGGCCGATTTGTTTATAAGAAACTTTTTCTCCGAATAAAGCTGGAGAATAAATTTTCCCTTCAGCCAGCCATTTTTCCGCGCCTAAATGCCGCCATTTATCGCCGCCGAAGCCAGCTTCATAAGGAATAATAAGATATAAATGAGCAACAAAAGAAAGTAAAATTAAAATGATTAAGAACTTTTTTAGACTTAATTTTTTTAAAAAAAGCAAAGTAAAAAGAAAAATTATAAAAAGCCAGGCCTCAAGATAAAGAGGATGAATCCTCTGCCAAGGAGTCCGCAAATATTCACTGGTTCTGGCTCTAAAAAGCAGGGCCAAGCAAAAAAGAAGAGCCATGCCCAAGGCTAAATAGAAAATTTTTGACGTTTTCCCCTTCAGTTCATTTTCAAAAAGGGATTTTGGCTGAGACTCTTTCTTGAAAAAAAACAAAATCACCGGCAAGAGAAATAAAATTAAAAACAAATACCAAGAAGGCAGGAGGTAGAAAACAATCGGCAAACTCATTAGGAGACCTATAAGGTATAAAAGAAGAAAAAGACCAAAGATAAAGCCGAACTCTTTCTCCAAATTTAAAATTCTGGTTAAAATTTTTCCCAAGACCTTCCCATTAAGAAAAAAGTAAAGAGCAAGAAACAAAAAGTTTAAAGGCAAAATTTTCCAAGAGGAAAAATTAAAATACCAAAAAACAACAATTAAACAGCTTAAAATAAGGCTAAATGATTTTTTCATAAATTGCTTCTAATTTTTTAGCCAAAACCCGAGAATCGTATTTTTCAAGAACCATCTTTCTTCCTCTTTCACCCATTTCCTGCGGCTGTGTTCTAAAAATTAGTTTGATTTTTTCTGCTAAATCATTGACGTCGCCTGGCTTAATTAAAAATCCGTTAGTTCCCCCAGTAGCAGAACCAAGTTCGCTACGGGGCTCCGCTTCTTTAACTAAGGTTCTTGGTCCAGGCAAGTTAGAAACAATAATTGGTTTGGCGCAAGCCATGGCTTCAAGTAAAACCAAGCCAAACGCCTCCGAGCGAGAAATAGAAGGAAAAACAAAAACATCAGCTAAATTATAAAACCTTACTAAATTTTCAAGACCGATACTACCAACAAATACAGTTCTCTCGCTTATTTTTAATTCTTGAGCTAAATCCTCGTAATCTTTTTTTAAATCACCTTCGCCGACCACTAGCAAAATAATATTTTTTGGGGTCTTGGTTAAGGCCTCAAGTAAAATTGACAATCCCTTAAAATAATGCGCCCGATCTAAGGCGCCAACAAATAAAATAACCCTTTTTTCTCCGAGATTATATTTTTCTTTTAATAACTCGTCTTGAGGTTGAGGAGAAAAAACATCTAAATCAACACCTAAAGGCAATTCTTCAAACTTCTCTTTGGCTGCTTTATAAAATTTGCCTAAAGCAGAATACTCAAGATAATCAAAAGAAGAAACTAAAATCTTCTCTGCTGCCTCCACCATCTTTTTTAAAAAAATTGACTGATAGAATTTAAAAAACAATCCTCTGAAACCTCTATCAATCAAGTCCATATGATATTGAACAACCAAAGGCGGCAATTCCTTTTTTAAAAGAATTTTCTCGGCACCACCAATAAACGGCCAATGCAAATGTACAACATCAAAACCTTTTAAAAAAGACAATATCTGCGGGACAAAGGCAGCATTG
>CAZSLY010000065.1:0-3162 GCA_964608045.1 uncultured Gammaproteobacteria bacterium
ATTGACAAAAATCATATGGTTTCTGACCAGCCAGGCAAGTCTTTTTGAATCAACCCCGTAATCTTTGGGCGAAGAAAGTTTCAAACGCTCAGCAATTTCTTTGCTAAGTTCAGCACCAATTTCATCATGGCCATCAAAGCGAATTCTCTCCGTTTTATCTTTTTCTGGAGTTTTAATCACATAAGGCTTGCCAATATCATGAAAAAAAGTCGCTAAAATTAATTCTGAAGAAGGCCTTTCTTCGCCAAATTCTTTTTTAAATTCAGGGGAATATAAATTTTTAACTGCCATTAAACTATGAGTCCAGACATCGCCTTCAGAATGATACTTTTGAGGCTGAGGACAACCCTTCATTTTTAAAACCTCAGGCATTAATTCCTTAAAAATCCCCGATTGCTCATAAAACTCAATAGTTTTTAAAGGATCATAATAAAAACTTCTAAGCATTTCTTTAGCTATTATCTCATAAGGAACAATTCGATATTCAACCATTCCCGGCAAAAAAAATTTTCTTTCTCTTTCAAAAACAACTTCTCTTCTGATCCTATTCAAATTTTTAACTTGGTTTTTTAATTCCTTGAAAGTTTCTTCTTCAATTTTAAAATCAAACTGACAAGCAAACCTAATAGCTCTTAAAATTCTTGAGCAATCTTCTTTGAATCTTTCCCGGGGCGCCCCAACTGCCCTGATTAAACCTTTTTCTAAATCTTTTTTTCCTTGAGCGATATCAATCAACTTAAAAGGGGGCTCAAGTTCAATCGCCAAAGCATTTATAGTAAAATCACGACGCTTCAAATCTTCTTCAATCGGCAGCTCGGGATCGGTTTTAATTTTAAAATCATGACGACTGCCGGTGAGCAAAGAAAAATCTTGCCGGGGCAGGGCAATGTCAATCGCTTCTTTAAGCTGAGGACCCTTGGGTATAAATTTAAAAATTCCAAAAGCGCGACCAACAAAATTAACTGCGCCTTTTTCTTTTAAAAACACTTCTAAATCTTCTTTTTT
This sequence comes from uncultured Gammaproteobacteria bacterium, assembly GCA_964608045.1. Taxonomy (GTDB): domain Bacteria; phylum Patescibacteriota; class Patescibacteriia; order UBA2591; family CG2-30-36-38; genus CG2-30-36-38. The sequence continues at coordinate 1,006 of CAZSLY010000065.1, forward strand.
TACTTTTCTGATTAAAAAATCGTAGTCCTCTATTTTCCTGTCTAAAAGCAAGTCCCTCACTGCTCCTCCGACTAAATATATTTCTGGCTCCTTTCCTCCTTTGGCGGATTCAGAGAAGGTGGAGAATTTTGCCTTTAAATCCTTAAGAAAACTAAATCGCGGCAGTTCTTCTTTTTCAAGCCGCTCAACTATCTTTAAGGATTGATGATTAGGATTCATATTTTTTTCAAAAAATTTTTCCATATTTTAAGTTTACCAGATGTTTTTAAAAAATCAACCCATCCCACTTATCCACAGGTTTAACTCTTTATTTTTCAAAAAAATACTTTAAAATTAAAGCAGGAAGGAGTAGTTGGTCGACTCTTTTCAAAAAAAATTAATTTTGTAATTATGGCCAAAAAGAAAGTTGCTAAGAAAAAGGTTGTTAAGAAAAAAAAGAAAGCTTGTAAATAGTGAAGAACAAAAAAATTACCTAAAAAACCCTCTAAATAAAGAGGGTTTTTAGGTTTTAAAATAATTTTTGTCTCTTTTTCTCGTCAAATAAAATTTTAATTTCTCCGTAAACTCCGTCATAACCAGCTTTTTTTTCCACCTCGCCTCTTCTCATTTTTACGACTCCTTGGGCAATTCGTTCTGAAGTTGCTTTTAAAAAATCTTCTTCTTTAAAATCGAGCAGCAAACTAAATTCATTGCTTCCTGTTTTTTTAATCAATTTCAAATATTCATCTTCAACCTTTTTTGAATTTTTACCGACCCCTAAAGCTTGGGCAATAATTTCTTTTAAAGGAATCAATTCTTTAAATAAAGGCGCTCTTTTTGGTTTAATTGGTTTTTCTCGGTCAGCCAAATCAATTACCCGATGAAGAACGCCAATGGTCAGGGGTCTTTTGCAGACCGGGCAAATTCCCTGATATTTTTTTGTTTCTTCGGGCGAAAGACTCAAATTACAAGACCGATGCCCGTCTAAATGATATTTTCCTTCTTCGGGAAAAAATTCAATGGTCAATTTAAAATTTTCTCCGGTTTTCATCGCCAAAATTAAATTTTCATAATTTAATTTTTCAAATTCAAAAACATTTACCTCCCGGCCTAAATTCTCCGGGCTATGAGCATCAGAATTGCTAATTAAAATTATTTTATCTAAAGAAGATATTAGCCAGCTCATTGAAGGAATTGAGGAGAGTCCGGTCTCGCCGGTGAAAATATATTTTGCATAATCTTCAAAACATTCTTCAATTGAATCAAAGCCTGAATTTGAACCGAAAAGAGAATACCAAGGAGTATAAATATGGGCTGGAACCATAAAACAATCTGGAGAAACATCAAGAATGATTTTTAAAAGTTCTTTAGCGTCTAAACCTAAAATTGGCCGGCCATCTGAAACTAAATTAAAACTTTTTCCAAGTCGCAAGTTAATTTTCCTAACCGTCTCCAAATCAGGAGCAAAAATAATCAGGTGAATTCTTCTTGTTTTGCCATTTTTTTTGTAAATACAAGAAATCTCAGTCGTCAAAACAAAAAAAACCGGGTTTTTCAAATCATCCTTTAAACGGTAAATCCCGTCTTCAGCCTCAATTAATTTTTCTTCTAATTCTTTAAACCAAAGAGGATGAGTAAAATCGCCGGTTCCTAAAAGATTAATTCCTTTAAGCTTTGCCCAAGAATTTATATGCTCCAAGTCCATGTTTTTTGAAGTTGCTCGCGAATACTTAGAATGAAGATGAAAATCGGCAAGATAGTGCATTTCAAAATTATATCATTTTCTGAAAAATTTTCCAATAAAAAAAAATCCCGGCGCTGACTTACTCTCACCTCCGATAAATCGGGGAGATTTTCATCGGCCCTGAGAGGTTTAACCCTGGAGTAGAAATTTAAGGCCTGAAACTTTAACTTTAAAAAGCTGGCAACGAGCTACTCTCTCCCTTGCGGAATACCATCGCCGCTGGAGGGCTTAACTTCCGTGTTCGGAATGGAAACGGGTGTGGCCTCTCCGCTAGAGTCACCAGCTTAAAAAACATTTTTAAATTTCTTTACCGGGCAATACTTCTCTGCCTGCCCCATACTGAATCTAAGATTCTACTACTACCGGGATTCGGAATGGGAACAGATGTTGCCCTCTCAATAAAAGTACCGGGAAATTTCTTTATTAGTTTAGTT
>CAZSLY010000066.1:0-3128 GCA_964608045.1 uncultured Gammaproteobacteria bacterium
GAGAGAACCTTTGTTCGACTGAGTCCTGCCCTCCGTAGTTTTTACGAAGGAGGGTGCCTGGGGGCAGAATCGAACTGCCAACACGAAGATTTTCAGTCCTCTGCTCTACCACTGAGCTACCCAGGCCCTATTCAAAAAAATTATTTGAACGGGCCGTCCCGCGAAGCGGGATTAGGCCACAGCCTAATTATATTTCCTAAAAAATAAAAAGCAAGAGTTTGTTTGTGGAAAAAATTTCTCCCCCGAATAGAGTCGAGGAAGGGCTTTGTCTACACCTTCTTTGTGCAGAAATCTTGAAAAAGGCAAGGGGCCGATCTTAATAACTTCGGCCCCATTTAATCACGCCCACTCCCCGAACAAAATTCTTCGCGTCCTTCTAATCTGAATTTCGTTGTCAAGTGCAGAAGCCGGGTGAAGCAAAGGATTTTCATAAATCCTTTGCCCATCACAGAAAATTGTCTTGATCCCCTGATGAACCCCTAAAAAAGCAATTACTCTGTCACCAAAATCTAAACAACGATATGGTCTGATATTTTTGACTCTGCCAGTAAAATGCTTTACTTGGCCGAACTCAAGATAAATAATCTTTAGGGGTCTCCCCTCTTTCACTTTCTCCTCGATTCTTTCCATCGCTTCTTTCATTTCCATTTTCCCTCCTTTAATTCTAGAGATCTCTCTAAAGAATTTACTAATTTTTTAATATTAAAAAAAATTTTATTTTAATGATCTATTAAATAATAAAGAAAAAAAATAATCTGTCAATCCCTTGGGCGGCAGAGGATTTGAACCTCTAACCTTTTGGATGTAAACCAAATACTCTAACCGTTGAGCTAGCCGCCCATAGAAACAAAAAACTTAGCTAATTTTCAAATTAACCATTCAAAACTTTAAATTAATCTATTTTTCTAGAGAGGAAACTTTTGGAGAAGTTTCTTGCAATATTCATATTCGCCAAACTCTCCCTGTGGTTTTGAAAGAATAACCGAGCAACGAGATTTTTCTGTTTCCAGCGCATCTACCTTTTCATTGGCTTTAACTATTGACTGAACCATCTGTTGGTTATCGGTCTGGATTCTTTTAATCTCTTGGTTTGCTTTTTTCAGAGCAGCGGAAAAAATAGCAGTTTCAACAATAACTATTAAAACCAAAATCAAAATTAGCAAAACTTGCCAACTTATTTTCTTTTTTTCTTCTTTTTTTTCTTCGACCATAATGTTTTTAAATTTTATAATTTATTTTTTATTCTTGGGTTACAAGTTACAGGTTACAAGTTTTAAGTTATAAATGGTGGACCCGATCGGAATCGAACCGCCCTCCTTCGCATGGCTACGGAAGGGCGAGTAAATTAAAATTATTTCATCTCGCCCTACGAAGTTTTAACGTAGTAGGGTGGACCCGATCGGAATCGAACCGACAACCTCTGCAATGCCATTGCAGCGCTCTAACCGATTGAGCTACGAGCCCTTTAAAAATTTAAAAGACAATTGAAATATATAAAAATTTTTGAATTAGTCAAGCGATCTTTTGATCTTGCGGCCGAACTTGTATAAAAAATACCAAAATTTGTTGAAAATTAAATCAAAAGCAGGTGGATATTTTTTTCTTTGACCGCCAAACCCCAATTTAAAACGCGTCAAACCCGGCCATTTTTTTTCATCAATTCCCCAAAAATCATAAAAGAAAAAACCATTGCTTTTTGCTTCTTTCATTATTTGCCAGTGCAGAAGATAAGGAGCCATCACCTGATGCTCTTCCCTAGTTGAGCCGCCGTAAAGATAAACTGCGGTTTTCCCCCAAAATAAAACTAAAGCAGTGGCTAAAATTTTATTCTGATAAAAAGCAGAATAAATTTTGAGAGAATTAGTTTTTTTGAATTCTTCAGACAAATAAAAATAATATCTGTCTCCGTAAAATTTTAATTTCGCTCTTTTCGCCGTCTCTTTTAATAATTCAAGGAAAATTTTTAAACTCTCTTCGGTTTTTATTTCCACCCCGTGTTTCTCTGCCAAATGAATATTATACCTGGTTTTGTAATGCATATCCTGAAAAAGCCCTCCTTCCTCTTTAGTCAAGTCAATGACTAAAGTTTCCTCTGGCTGAACTGGCGTGATTAACCTAAAATCAAATTTCAAATCCGAAAAAATTGCTTCTAAATCTAAATCTTTTAAATTAAATTCTGGCTCAAAACGAAAAAAAAGAGCTCCTTTAAAAAATTTATTTTTAAACTCTTTTAAAATCTCTTTTAAAACTTCTTCTTTTTTCTCTTTTGTCAAAGAAGGAAGAAAAACAGGGCCCCGAGGACAATAAAGATAACTTTTTCTTAAAGGAAGAATCTGTTTCAAAATTAAAGCTTGAGCGATTTTTTCCTGATTTTCGACTACCGAAAGAAAATAAACCTTGTTTCCTAACCTCTCCTTAAATCTTCCCCAGTAAGATGAAAGCAAAAATTCTCCTTGATTTTTTAGCAAAAAATCATCCCAATTAACCGGCGCCTCTGTTTTGATTTCTAATTTCATAATAAAACCTTTCTTTCTTTTAATGCCTCCTCAAGAGTCAGGGGGTCAGTGTATTCAAGTTCCATCCCCGAGCTTAAACCTCTGGCTAATTTGCTAAATTTTATACCTTGAAACTTATCTTTTTCCTTTTTAATCAAATCAAGAAGATAAAGAAGAGTCGCTTCCCCTTCTAAATTAGAGCTTAAAGCAAAAATCACTTCTTTAATTTTCCCTTTTCCTTGTTCAAGCCGCTTCAAAAAATGACCAATTTTTAAAGATTCTGGTCTAATTTCTAAAGAATCATCAAGTAAACCGCCTAAAACTTCATAAATTCCTTTGTAGCTTCCGGTCTTTTCAATAATTTCAATTTCTAAAGGGGTTTGGACTACACAAACTAAAGAATGATCTCTTGTTTTATCTTTACAAAAAAAACAAATTTCCTCTTCGGTAAAATTACCGCAAAAGGGACAAATTTTAATTTTTTCTAAATTCTCTAATTTTTGAGAAAAACTTTTTCTTTCCTCAAAAGTTTTTTTTAAAAGGTGAAAAACAAATTTTTGGGCTGTTTTCGGCCCAACTCCTTTAAATTGAGAAAATTCACGAGCTAAATCTTCAATCACTTTTGGAAACATA
>CAZSLY010000067.1:0-3096 GCA_964608045.1 uncultured Gammaproteobacteria bacterium
CAGCCGGTTGTGTGCCGGTGGTTATTAAAAAAGGCGGCCAGCCAGAAATTGTTTCCGAAGCCAAAAATGGGTTATTATGGACCAGTGAAGAAGAATTAATAGCAAAAACTCTAAGAATTATTAATAATCAGAAAGAATGGTGGAAATTATCAGTGGCGGCTCAAAAAAGAGCCAAAGATTTTTCTCAAGAAAGGTTTTGTGAAGAAATTCAAAAATTACTTAATAAATAAAATCGTTCTTTTTTATTCTGCGTTTATTTCTGCCCAGACTAAAAAATGAAGCTTAAAAAATTTTTTTCTAAAAGCTGGCCGATTTTTGTCATTTTTCTCCTCGTTTTTGTTTTTTTCTGGAAATTTTTTTTCAAGGGTTTGGTGCCGATTCCCGGTGATATTATCACCGGGATGTATTTTCCCTGGCTGGATTATAAGTGGGGCTATGCTGTTGGGGTGCCGATAAAAAATCCCCTTATTTCCGATGTTGTCTCTCAAATTTATATCTGGAAGAGCTTGGCAATTGATTCTTTTATGGGATTGAAATTTCCTCTTTGGGATAGGACTATTTTATCCGGAACACCGCTTCTGGCTGCTTATCAGCCGGGAGTTTTTTATCCCTTGAATATTTTTTATCTTTTTTTAAGCAAAGAACTGGCCTTTTCTTTTTTGGTGATTTTTCAGATGCTGTTGGCTTTGTTTTTTACCTTCTTTTACCTTCAGGAAATTAAGTTAAGCAAACAAGCCAGTCTTTTTGGGGCGGTGGTTTTTTCTTTTTCCGCTTTTGCTATTGTTTGGAGTCAGTGGGGAACGATTTTCCAGGCCGGTTTATATCTTCCTTTAATTTTGTTTTTAATCGAAAAATATCTTTCCCAGAAAAAAACCTTTTTGCTGGGGTTGATTTCTTTGTCTTTAGCCTTTTCTGTTTTTGCCGGACATTCCCAAATCACTTTTTTTCTGGCTCTTTTTAGTTTTATCTATACCCTGTTTAGATGTTTGATGATTGAGAATAAGAAAAGAAATTTAAAAGCCATGGTTTTTTTATTCCTTTCTTTTGCTTTAGGGGTTTTGATTTCAGCTGTTCAATTGGTTCCAACCATCGAGCTTTTTGTCAATTCATTCAGAGACAAAGAGAATTATGTTCAACTGGTTAATTTTGGCCTCATTCCTGTTCAAAAACTGCTGACGTTCTTAGCTCCTGATTTTTTTGGTAATCCAACGACTCTAAATTATTGGGGTCAATGGAATTATCAGGAGACGGCTTTATATTTAGGGATTTTACCTTTATTTTTTATTGGTCTTTTATTTTTCCGTCAAAAAAACAAACTCACCCGTTTTTATCTTTTTGCTTTTTTAGCCGTCATGCTTTTAGTCTTTAACTCTCCGCTAAGTAGGTTAATTTATACCCTTAAGGTTCCATTTTTAAGTCAGAGCTATGCTTCAAGAGGAGTCTATTTGCTGACTTTTATGGCGAGTGTTTTAGCTGCTTTAGGCTTTGACCTTTTTTTAAAAGAAAAACTGAGGAAAAAAGAATGGCTTACTTTAACAGCTGTAGTTGTTTTTTTAATTTGTTCAGCTTTCTTTCTATGGAAAAATCCCAGGCCTTTATTAAAGGTTTTTAACAAAGCAAACATACAAAACGTTTTTGTGAGTGAAGAAAATTGCGACTGGGGATTAATTTATAAAGAAAAATATGCAGGGTGGGATGAGGCTGAAGCAAAAGCTGATTATAGAGGCAAAAGTGGGAGCTGCGAGGCAATTATTTTCCCTTCTTCAAAGACGGCTGCCTTTAATGCGCGTAATCTTATTTTGCCGGCTTTTTTGGTTTTTATCTCTTGGGTTTTGCTTTCGGCCAGCCATTTTTTAAAGGGCAAAAAAAGGCATTGGTTGGCCGTTGTTTTCATTCTGGTTCTTTTTCTTGATCTTTTCCGGTTTGCCAATAAATATCTCCCTTTTGTTAAAAAGGAAATGATTTTCCCCCAAAATCCCGTTTTGGAATTTTTAAAGCAACAGGAAAAACCCTTCAGAATTGAAAAGGAGAGTAATGATATTCTTCCGGCAAACATGTGGGCTTATTATGGTTTGGAAAGCGCCTCTGGTTATAACCCTTTATACTCCTTAAGATACGCGGAATTTATTTTTATTCTTAACAGTGGGCAGGCGATGTTTGATGTTAGTCGATATGGGCTAATAATAAATTTCAACTCGCCGCTTTTTGATTTTTTAAACAATAAATACCTACTGGTTCTTAAAAGAGATGAGAAGGGGATTCCCAGTGAAAAAGGGGAGATTTCTTACCTCTATAAGGATTCCAAGTTTAAATTAGTTTATAGTGATAAAAGCGTTGCCGTTTTGGAAAATGTCTCAAGTTTCCCGCGGGCTTTTTTGGTTGAAAACAAAATCATTGAGAAAGATAAAAAAAAGATTGCCGAGCTACTTTTGTCAAAAGAAATTGATTTAAGAAAGACGGTGGTTTTAGAAAAAGAACCAGAGAAACAGATTGAGTCTTTAAGCCAACAGAATTTTGAGGGATCACTGGCCGATTTGGTCGAGTTTACTAAATATTCACAGAACGAAGAAATATTGAGGATTAATACCGATAGTGATAAAATTCTAGTTATCTCAGAGACTTTTTACCCTGGCTGGAAAGCCTTTTTAGATGGTCAACAAACAAAGATTTATCGGGCTAATTATGCTTTTAGAGCGGTTTTTATTCCCAAAGGAGAACATCAACTAAGATTTGTTTACGAGCCAATGTCGTTTAAAGTAGGAGGTTTTCTTTCTTTGGCAGGAATTTTAATATGCGCTTTTTTACTCTTAATAAGAAAAAAATCATAGACGGTTTTCTCCTTTTGACGGTTGTTTTGCTGATTATTCCGATTATCATCCCCTTTTTCCACAAAGGTTTTTTCCCAACTCATGATGATGTGCAGGTGCAGAGAATCTTTGAGATGTCACAGGCCTTAAAGTACGGTAGTTTTCCGCCCAGATGGGCCAGCGGTCTTCTTTACGGGTACGGCTATCCTTTATTTTCTTTTTATTCGCCCCTAGCTTACTATCTTGGGGCTTTGCTGGTTTTTGCTGGTGCCAATTTTTTGGTGGCCAC
>CAZSLY010000068.1:0-3053 GCA_964608045.1 uncultured Gammaproteobacteria bacterium
ATCAAACACCAGTATTCCTACAAAAATGTTGGCTTTAATCTGCCTTATTTTCTGGCGATGATGATTATCTCGGGAACAATTGGTCTTTTAGTAGCGGCCGCGGTTAAGGAACTGGGATTATCTTTTTTGGGCTTAACTAATTTTACTCCTGCCTTGGCTTTGGTCATCGGCTATGCCGGCGGTGATTTCTTGGAAAATGTTTACAAAATTATTCTAAAAAAACCTTAAAACTATGAGAAGAAAAATAACTCCTCGGACAACTTTGGCTGAAATTTTGAAAAAGAAAGGTACTAAAAAAATTTTGGCTAAATATAATTTGCCTTGTCTCCATTGTCCGATGGCAAAATTTGAATTGGATAAATTATCTCTTGGCCAGGTTTGTCAAATGTATAATCTTCCCCTAAAAAAAATAATTGCTGACTTAAATAAATAACATGGATTTAAAAAATTTTTATCCTCAAAGAAATTCTTGGTCGCATAAAGGAAATTTTGGCTATGTTTTAATTGTCGCTGGAGGAAGAATTTATTCCGGTTCACCGGCTTTTAATGCTTTGGCTGCCTTACGCGCTGGCGCTGATTTGACCATGATTATTTCTCATCCCCGAGCAGCAGCCATTGCCGCTGGTTTTGCGCCAGATATCATTGCCCGACCCTTGGATAAAGATTTAGAAATGAAACACGTGGAGAAAATTGTTTCTTTAGCCAAAAAATTTGATTCTTTGGTGATTGGCGGCGGATTAGCCAGAAACGAAAAAACCTACAAAGCAATCAAAAAAATTATTAAAGCAGTTGATTTGCCAATGGTCATTGACGCGGAAGCAATTAGAGCGGTCGCGGAAGAACCAAAAATTTTAGAAAATAAAAAAGCGATTTTAACTCCGCATTCTGAAGAATTTAAGGTCTTAACCGCTGAAGAAATTAAACCTGAAGTAGAAGACCGAAAAGAAAAAAATAAAAAATGGGCGGAAAAATTAAAAACAACTATTTTGCTTAAAGGACATATTGACGTCATCTCTGACGGAAAAGAAGTTATTTTAAATGAAACCGGTTCGTCTTTAATGACCAAAGGTGGGACTGGCGATATTTTAGCCGGAATTTGCGCGGCTTTCCTGGCCAGAAAATTCTCTCTTTTAGAATCAGCCGAGGCCGCTGCTTTTATTAATGGCAAAGCAGGAGAAATGGCCGCTTTAAAATACGCGGAAGGACTTTTGGCCGGCAACTTGTTTGAATTTATCCCTGAAGTAATAAAAAAGTATAAGTAAAAAAACAAGTTAGGAGAAATAAGAAATGCCCCCCGGGAAGTCGCCAAGAACGAGAGTTAAATTTTAAATTTTATTCATCTATTCGTACTAATTCCTACATTCGTTGATTATGAATATTATTGAAAAACTCAAAAAATCAGGCCTTAAAGGCAGAAGCGGAAGTGGTTTCCCAACTGATCTTAAATGGGAAAAAGTAAAAAAAACTAAAGCGCCAAAAAAATATGTGATTTGCAATGCCTCGGAAAGCGAGCCAAAAATAACCAAAGACAGTTTTATTTTAAAAAATTACGGGGCCGAAGTGATTGAAGGTATAAAAATTGCTTTAAAAACTTTGAAAGCGGAAAAAGCTTTTATTTATCTGCGACAGGATTTTTATCAAAAATTCAAAAAGAAACTCCAAAAAATAATTGGTCAATCGCCAATTGAACTTTTCAGAAAAACCGGTGGTTATCTTTGCGGCGAAGAAACAACTTTAATTGAATCAATGGAAGGGAAAAGAGCAGAGCCGAGAAAAAAACCGCCTTATCTAGCGGAAAAAGGACTTTGGGGCTTTCCCACTTTAATTAATAATGTAGAGACCTTTTATTATGTTGCCAAAATCGCTAAAAACGAGTATCAAAATACTCGCTTTTATTCTTTAAGCGGAGCGATAAAAAATCCAGGAGTTTTTGAGCTGCCGGAGAATTGGTCAATCGCCAAAATTTTAAAAGAAACAAATAATTTGCCTCGGTCTAGATTTTTCGTGATGGCCGGCGGCAGCAAGACCGGTGAAATCTTAATCAGGAGGGAGCTAAATCAGCCGGTCAAAGGCGCTGGCGCGATTATTGTCTATTATCTTAAAAAAACCAATCCCCTTTCTTTAATGAGGGACTGGGCTGATTTTTTTTATCAGGAGAATTGCGGCAAGTGTGTTCCCTGCCGGGAAGGTGTTTACCGCTTGCGCGAAATACTGAAAAAGAAAAAGCCTGATTGGCTTTTACTAAAAGCAATCCTTTTGGTTTTATCAGAAACCAGTTTTTGTCCTTTTGGGAAAATGGTCACCACTCCTTTTAAAAGTTTGATAAGTAAAATTTGGATAAATCAAAAGCATGAATAAAAATAAAAAAATTTACCCTGTTAAATCCTCCGCCAAAGGCAGAGGAGCGGCCAGGCCGCTATTTAACAGGGTGAAAATTGTTCTTGACAATAAAAAAGTTCTGGCCAAAGAAGGACAAACTATTTTAGAGGTGGCTAAGAAAAAAGGAATTGAAATCCCGAGTTTATGTTTTCATCCTGATTTAGAAATAAAAGAAAATTGCCGGTTATGCCTGGTAGAAATCAAAGGAGAAAAAGAATTAAAAACCGCTTGCTCAACCCAAGTTCAAAAAGGAATGGAAATCACCACTTCTTCGCCGAAGATTTATAAAGCAAGAAAATTTAATTTGGAATTAATTTTCAGCCAACATGTTGAAGAATGCGATGACTGTGTTTTTAAATTTAACTGCCAGCTTTTAAATTTAGCCAAAAAATACAATGTCAAAATTACCCGTTTCAAAGACAGAAAAACAAAAAGACCGATTTTTCAATTTGGTCCTATTGTCTTTGACCAGACAAAATGTATGGACTGCCGAAATTGCGAGGAAGTTTGTCCGGTTGATTTTTTAGAAATCAAAGACCAAGGCGCGGAAATTAAAATTGAACCCTCAAAAGAAAAAGATAAAGATTGCGTTGCTTGCGGCCAATGTCTGGTTCACTGTCCGGTTGGCGCGGTTGAAAGTACCGGCGAGTTTGAAAGTATTGAAAAACCATTAA
>CAZSLY010000069.1:0-2972 GCA_964608045.1 uncultured Gammaproteobacteria bacterium
TATGTAGGTAATACTTTTTTTAAAATCATTAATCATAAATCAAAAATTTATTTTCTTCAAAATTTTTTCTAAATTTGTCTCAACTTTTTTTCTTTCCGCATCTGCTTTTTGAAGATCTTCTGTGATTTCCTTAACCGGCCTATACACTTCCGTATCTAGCGCGCTGACAAATCTTGACGGCGAAAGATTAAAGTCGGCTTTTTTGATTTCTTCAATCTTTACAATTTTACTCAATCCTTCAATTTCTTTGAATTTATCGTAGACCTCAACAATTTTTTTGATATTTTCTTTTCCCAAGATATTTTGAGGCTTTCCGGCAACGAATTCTTTACTAGCGTTTATCAATAAAATTTTCTCTTTTCTCTCTTTTGGTTTGTTTTTATTAAAAACAATAATTAATCCCGGTGCGCCGGTATTATAGAAAAGTTTCTCCGGAAGTAAAATCACTGCTTCAATTAAATCATTTTCAATAATTTTTTGACGAATTGCTTTTTCTCTTCCACCACGGGAAACCGCGCCAGTATCAATAATTACTGCCATTTTCCCACCATTATCATCTTTAATAGACGCTAACATATGCTGAATCCAGGCCCAATCAGCTGATTGCTTCGGCGGATAGTCAAAATTAAACCGCCAATTGTATTCCGCTTTTTTCAAGTTTTCTTCGCCGTAACTTTTTTGATTCCAAGGAGGATTGGCTATTACATAGTCAAACTTTTTAATAGAATTGCCGGCAGTAATTTTCGGATACAAAAGAGTGTCGCCCTGGCGGAAGTCGTAGTTTTTAATGTCATGCAAAAGCATATTCATTTTTGCCAAAGCCAGAGTTTTGTGATTATATTCCTGTCCGTAAAGAAAAAGAAAGTTCGCCTCTTTCGGAGAATAATTTTCTTTGACATATTGATGGGAAACGATTAACATCCCGCCGCTGCCAAGAGAACAATCATAAACACTTCTTTTGGGCTCGGGTTTTAAAATTTCAACCATTAAGCGAATAACTTCGCGGGGCGTATACACCTCTCCTTCTTTGGCTTTGGAGGGTGCAAAATATTTTAAAATCCACTCATAGGCGTCTCCTAAAACATCTGATTCTATTTCTGAAAATGAATACTTGCTGAAAAGCTCAAAAAGCTGAATTAAAATTTCGTTATTTTCCTGATTTTGAGTAAATTGAAGAAAATCAAATTGAGTAAAAATATCTTTGTAATCAGGATTTAATTCGCCGAGTTTTTTCATCGCTTTAGAAAGATTTTCAGCTAATTTTAACGGGTTTTTGCGCAAACTTTCCCAAAGCAATTCCTGGGGCAAATTAAATGTATGATAATAAGGGCTTTCTGCTTCGGGTACTGCTTCTTCTTTTTTCCAACCTTCTTGCAAAAGATCTTGACGCTTTTTTTCAAATTCTTTCACCCACCTATCTGAAATTGCTTTATAGAAAAGAAGTAGAAGTATAAAAGTATAATCAACGCGTGTTCTGATGAGGTCAGCGGCGTTTTTAAGAATAGAATGAAGCTGGGCGCGCGTATCAACTTTATTACCGTTGACAGTCTGTTTTTTTAAAATATTTACAAGGTTGTAAATTTTCACTCTTTTATCCTTCGGGCTTCCTTTAGACTTAAGATAGCCGGCTTTTTGTAGCTCAAAGAGTACTCGTTTAGTTTGCGCCTCAGAGTCTTGATATTTTTCTTCCAATGCTTTTTTGGCTTGATTAAAATCAAATTCTTTTTCTTTAAACCGACTAAAAAGATACAAATAACGATCTTCTATCCATTTAGGTGTTTCTTTTTTCTCTTGTGTCATATAAATAAAAAAGGTTAACACTTACATTATAGTGTAACCTTTTTTGTTGTCAAGAGCAAATAGGCTTTTGCGATCAATTAAATTAACCCTCTTTCCTTAAAACTAAAAACTTTGTTTTTAGTGATTATTACGTGGTCTAGAATATCAATACCCATGATTTTACCGGCTTCAAGGATTCTTTTGGTGATTTCTAAGTCGTCTTGCGAGGGCTCGGCATCGCCGGAAGGATGATTGTGGACTAAGATAACCGAAGCGGCGTTTTGTTTTAGTGCCTCTTGAAAAATTTCCCGCGGATGGACTAAATTGGCGTTTAAAGTCCCGATGAACATTGGCTTCTTAAAAATCATTTCATTTCTAGCATTGAGATAAATTGCCATTAGATGTTCGCGGGTTTTATCTCGCATATAGACAGCTTGAGCGATAACGTCTTTAGTTGATCGGATAATTGGTAAAGTTTCTTCGCCTTTTTCTAAAGCTCTTTTGACTAATTCTGTTGCGGCTAAAATTGTGCAGACCTTGGCAGAATTTATGCCTTTGATTTTTAATAAATCATCATAGCTTAATTTCAAAAGCCGCTTCTTAGAGTATCGGCTTAAAATTTGTTTTGCCACCTCCAAAACATTCTTCCCTTCTCGGCCAGTTCGCAAAAGAATAGCTAAAAGCTCCTCATCTTTGAGGTTTTGCGCGCCCTTCTGAATAAGTTTCTCTCTCGGTCTGTCTGTTTTCGGTAAATCTTTTATCTTCATAATTTGTTAAATTATACCTTAAAATGGGGTTTATTGTTTGTTGAAACCTTTGCCATATATCTTTTCTAACATTTGCAAGCTGGCTTGAACCGAGGGGTTTTCTGTGTTTTTCAGAATTAATCTGCCGCCATATTTATTGAGCAAGGATCCCAAAAACTCGTCTCCCCAAGAAGGAGTAAAGGTGACAACACCCTCAAAGTCAACTATAACTTCTTCGTCTTCCTTTACTTCTCTCAAAGACGGCTCAAAAGCGGCAAAGGATTCTCTGCCAAACTGTCTGCTGTTTAAAGTGGTGCCGAATTTTTTTAAAAAAATGGTCATATTTTTTAAAAGCTGATTTCAGCCAGGCATCCCCGCAAATTAGTGGCAGTTTTTTGAACGTTTATATCGGTGTCGTTTTTTTTAATTTTTAGCTGGGCGTCGCCT
>CAZSLY010000070.1:0-2931 GCA_964608045.1 uncultured Gammaproteobacteria bacterium
GAACAGGCAAAAATTTATAGTGGGTTTTCCTACAAAAATTTAGGTGGGTCATAGTTTTTTAATTTAAAAATCTAATTTATTTTTTCCCTTCAGCTGAAGGTTTTTTTTCTTCTGTTTTTTGTACTTTTTCCTTTCCCTGAGAAACACCGCCCTCGCCAGCCACAGGAGCCTCTGTCTGAGTAATCGGCGCTTCTTCTTTTACTTCTACTTCTTCTTTAACTACCTCTTCCTCTTTTCGCGGTTCTTCAACATTAACCACGATAATTTCCGGTTCTTCAAGAATTTTTATTTTCTCCGGTACCTTCAAATCTTTAATTTTAATTTCATCTCCGTAATTATTTAATAGAGAAAGATCAACTTCTATTTGATGGATTAAATCTCCGGGCAAACACTCTATTTTCACGCTTTTAAGATGGGTCACTAAAATTCCGCCAAGATTTTTAACCGCTGGCGCCTCGCCTGTAAATTCAAGTTCAACCTCAGTCGTTAATTTTTCATGGACTTTTGCCTGATAAAAATCAACATGAATAATTTTTGAGGTTAAGGGATCATAAGCTAGGCCATGAACTAAAACAGAAACTGGTTTTTCTTGATCAATTTCTAAGCTAAGCAAACTGCTCTCCCCTGCTTCTTTGAAAACCCTGTTAAAAGCCTTATAATCCACCTCAATAGCCCTGGTTTTTAAATTATGGCCGTAAACAACGCCAGGAATCAAATTTTCTTTCCGCAATTTTTTAACCTTTTTACCTAATATTTTTCTTACTTTTGCTTGTAGGGTTAACATATTCTTATTTTAACAAATGGTTTATCAATGTCAACCTTTGTTTTCTTTCAATTCGTATATTTGAACTAATTCGTATATTCGTTGATATTTTTATTCTTTCTCCAGTCCGCCCAATTGATGAGGCGGTTGATGAATAAGAGCGCTTTGAATTAAAGCCACGCTAATCATACTAATCAAAAGAGAACTGCCGCCATAACTTAAAAACGGCAGGGAGAGGCCAATTACTGGTAAAAGACCAAGACACATTCCAAGATTAATTAAAAGTTGAGAGAAAAAATATAAAGAAATGCCAAGAATTAAGACTAAAGCAAAATTATCATAAACCCTTTTTGAAATTTTAATCAGATGAAAAAGGAAGAAAAAATAAAGAGCAAGAAATAAAAAGGAACCTAAAAAACCAAAATTTTCCGCCAGAACAGCAAAAATAAAATCAGTTTTTCCTTCCGGCAAAAATCTTAATTGACTTTGAGTGGCCTCGTTAAAACCACGACCGAAAATTTTCCCGGAGCCAATGGCAATAATTGATTGATTAATCTGATAATCGCGGCCAAAAGGGTCTTTTTTCAAATTAAGATAACTTAGGATTCTGTCTTGCTGATAATCTTTTAGAAAAAACCAGGAGAAAAATCCGGCAGCAATTAAAATCATTATTAAAATCAAAATTTGTTTTTTGTAAGGGCTAACCATTAAGGCTAAACCAAAGGCAATAAAAAGGAGAATTAAACTTGGACCTAAATCCGGCTGAAGTAAAACTAAAATAATAGCTGGTAAAATTAAAATGAAACTTAAAAGAAGATGAGAAAAACGAAGCGGCCGCTTGAGCTCTTGCCAAAAACGGGCCAAAACAATAATTACTGAAAGTTTTACTAGCTCAGTTGGCTGAAAATTTAAGGGTCCAAAACTAAACCAGCCTTTAACGCCTCGCTGGGTTGTGCCTAAAAAAAGAAGAATTAACAAAAGAAAAAGAGTCAAGAGGTAAAAATAATAAGCGAAAGAACGGAAAATTCGATAATCAAAAAAAGAAATCAGAAAAAACAAAAAAAGTCCTAAAAAAACAAAAATTAATTGTTTCTTAAAAGTAATGGAAGACAAGCTTGACTGTAGGACTAAACCTAAAACAATCAAAGCGATCATTAAAGTAAAAAGAAGCCAATTAAATTGCTTCCATTTAAAAATAGAAAAAAACATATTCCTTAAAATAATTTAGGCGAAATAAAAGCTCCCTCATCAAGAACATTAATCTCGGGCCTAATCTCCAAGTGGCTTGGCACCTCTCCACCATATCCTGACCAGATAAATTCCACTTTTCTTGTTTCTCCGCTTAAAAATTTTACGAGCGGCAATGTTTCAAAATCAAGAAGTTTCTGCCCTCTAAAAAAAGCAATGTCTAAATTTATTTCCCAGAAACTGTAAACTGACTCATTGATAAGTTCAAAAGAAATCTGGGGCAATTTCCCGCCGGTTTGAAGTTCAATAAAAGAAAATTTTTGATTAAAAACTTTAATCTGCGGCAGAATCTCCAGCAACTTCCTTTGTTCTGGCTTAATTTTTTGCCAGGAGATATTTTTAATAAAAAGATTGACTGACGGTTCCTGCCCGGCAGCCAAAGCTTTAAGATATTTTTTACTTTTCGGTAAAAGATAGGTTTTTTGGGGTTCTGTCTCTCCCCTACTTGAGATAAAATAATACTCTAGCTCTTTGACAAACCAGCGCTCATTTGGATTTTCAACTAAAGCAAGATAATCGTATTTTGTTTTTTGGGGAAGAGAAAATTCTTTAAGAATTAATATTTCTTCTGGCTGGTTTTTTTCTCTTAAAAATTGCAGTTCTGGTCTATCAACAGTTAATTCTTTAAGCATCTCTTCGTATTCTTTTTCTCCTTTAAAATACCTGACAATCTGGTAAATATTGTTTCCCCATAAAACAATGTTTAGAATGATTAAAACTAAAATTAAGGCGGTTTTTAGCTGCTGGCGACGTTCTAGGAACCACCTTGCTCTTTCTATCTCTTTTAATTTGATTTCTTCTGGCACTTTTAAATTTTATCAAGTTTCAAAATTTTGACAAGTTTCCCCAATATTAGTATAATTAGTATCAATTTGCCCGTCCTCCGCAGTAGCAGTAGCTCTTTGTAAACAACTGTATTA
>CAZSLY010000071.1:0-2909 GCA_964608045.1 uncultured Gammaproteobacteria bacterium
ATTCAGAGATTAGATAAGGCATATCAAGGATTCTTTCGCAGAGTTAAGAATAAAGAAAAAGCGGGATTTCCAAGATTTAAAGGACAAAATAGATATGATTCTTTCACTCTTAAACAGACCGGCTGGAAACTTCAAGATAAGTATTTAGAAATAAAGGGTGTGGGCAGATTTAAAATCTTTCTTTCCAGATTGATTGAAGGTGATATTAAGACAATAACTATTCGCCGGGATTTCACTAATCAATGGTTTGTATCTTTTTCCTGTAAAAATGTCCCTCAAAAATTGCTTTCAAAAACAAGAAAAGAAATAGGAATTGATGTTGGCTGTGAGTCGTTTTTAACTGATTCTAATGGTAGAAAAATTGATAATCCAAGATTTTTAAAAAGTTCGGAAGATATTCTGGTGAAAAGACAACAAAATCTTTCTCAAAAAACAAAAGGTTCAAATCGTAGAAATAAAGCCAGATTATTAGTGGCTAAAATTCATCAAAAGATTTTCAATCAACGGAAAGATTTTCATTTTAAGACAGCAAATAAATTAGTTAGAGAAAATGATAAAATCTATATTGAGAGGTTAAAGAACTGGAAAACATTTAAAGGTCTTAATAAATCAATGAGAGATACAGCTTGGTTTCATTTCTTTAATATACTTTCTTTCAAAGCGGCGGAAGCTGGCAAGGAAGTTATTAAAGTTTCAGCTGAAAATACCTCTCAAATGTGTTCCAAGTGCGGGCAGATAATAGAAAAAGATTTATCCGTTCGCATCCATAGATGTCCCTGCGGTTTAGAAATAGATAGAGATTGGAATGCAGCTCTAAATATTTTAAGGCTCGGGCAGAGCCTTCGGTAATTCCGAGAATCTTCCAACTTTAGTCGTGGAGAGTGTCAATATTGTCATTTCTCCTTTAAAATGATTTAATATATTTATGGAAAAAGATACTTTTTATCTGACCACGCCAATTTATTATGTTAATCGTAAGCCGCATTTAGGCACGGTTTATTCAACGGTGGCCGCTGATGTCTTGGCTCGTTTTAAAAGAATGCAGGGAAAAGACGTTTTTTTTCTAACTGGTTCTGATGAGCATGGAGAGAAAATAGCCATGACTGCCCTGAAGGAAGGGAAGGAACCTAAAGAGTGGGTTGATGAAATGGTTGCTCAATACAAATTGCTCTGGGACCGCTTAGAGATTTCTTATAACAACTTTATCCGGACAACAGATGAAAAACATTTTGAAGTGGTAAAAAAAGTTTTAGAAATTTTAAAAGAAAAAAATTTGATTTATCAAGGAGTTTATATTGGGCTTTATTGTTTAGAATGCGAAAGATACTACACTGAAAAAGAGTTGGTTAATCATCATTGTCCTTTTCATCCGCAGAAAAAGATTATAAGTCTTGAAGAAAAATGTTATTTTTTTAAACTCGGGACTTTTCACGACGCGCTTTTTAAATTGATTGAAAAAGGAGAATTAAAAATCGAACCAGAAAAAAGAAGAAACGAAGTCTTAGGTTTTTTAAAAACCGAGAAGCTGGAAGATTTGGCGATTTCAAGACAAAAGGTTAAATGGGGAGTTCCTCTTCCTTTTGATTTAAGTCAGACCATTTATGTCTGGGTTGATGCTTTGCTTAATTATTTAAGCGGTCTTAATTGGCAAGAAAATTTTAAAAAAATACCAAAATATTGGCCGCCTGATTGTCAGATTTTAGGTAAAGACATTTTGAGATTTCACAGTTTTCTTTGGCCAGCCCTGCTTTTGGCCTTAGAATTGCCTTTGCCTCGGCTTTTATTTGTTCACGGATTTTTAACCCAAGAAGGTCAAAAAATGTCAAAATCAGTCGGCAATATCATTGAACCGGATAAATCAATTGAGGTTTTTGGTTCTGAAGCAACAAGATATCTTCTTCTGTCCGCTATTTCTTTTGGCGAAGATGGTGATATTTCTCTTTCAAAATTTTATGATGTCTACAACGCTGAACTGGCCAATGGCTTCGGCAATTTATTGAGCCGGGTTTTAGCTTTGGCTTACGAGAAAGAATTTAAATTTAAGGAGAACGAAGAAGTAAAAGAAAAATTGGAAGCAATTTGGCAAAGATACGAGGAAAATATGGAAAAATTAAAATTTAATCATAGCTTAGAGATTTTTCAGAATTTAATTAGTTTTGCTGATCTGAAGATTAATAAAAAAGAGCCCTGGAAGCTTGAAAAAAATAATCCTGAGGAGTTTAAAGAAGTAATTTACTCTTTGCTTGAAATTTTGAGGCACTTAAGCTTAATGATTATGCCATATCTCCCAGAAAAATCAGTTGAGGCCTTAGAAGTTTTAGGAGCAGGGGGAGAATTAAAAAAATCTTTAAAAGAGGCGCAGCAATACGGAGGGATTAAAATATATAAAATAAGTAAAAAGTTGGGAAAAATTTTTCCTAGATTATGAGCTTATTTGATTTAATTTTGTTCATTATTCTTTTAGGCTTTGTCTGGTTTGGTTTTTGGTATGGCTTGATTCAGAGTTTAGGCGGCATAATCTCGCTTTTGGTGAGCACTGTTTTTGCCAGCCGTCTCTGCCCGGCTTTAGGCAAGATTTTTTCTCCTTTGATTGGTCGTCACGAGAATTTAGCGGTCATTCTTGCTTTTATTTTGATTTTTTTGCTTGTCCGATTTTTGGTTCTGCTGCTTTTTAAGTTTTTAGACAGGATTTTTCGCTTGCCGGTTTTAGGAACAGCGAATCGGATTTTTGGCGGAATTTTTGGCTTGCTTGAAGGCGCTTTATTTTTAGGGTTGCTTTTGTATTTTTCCACTAAATTTCCCTTAGGCGAGAAATGGCTGACAACCCTCTCAGAATCTTCAATCGCTCCTCATCTTTTAAGATTTGGCAAGATTCTTTTGCCCCTTATTCCTGAAGCCATTAAGAGCCT
>CAZSLY010000072.1:0-2704 GCA_964608045.1 uncultured Gammaproteobacteria bacterium
CAATTGATATTTTTTAGCCAGCTTTTTAAAATCTTTCGCATAACCGGTCCTTACCTCCAAAAGAACCACTCTTGCTCCTTTATCTTGAATTTTCTCAATTATTTGTTCAAGGTTCTTAATTGTTTCCTCTTTTGGCACATTCTTTAAAAAATCATTCGCCCCAAATTCAACCAGCGCTAAATATGGCTCTTTTTCTAAAACATCTTTTTGGAGTCTTAGAAGAGCTTCGGCTGTGGTCTCTCCGCTTTGACCAGCATTAAAAACTGGTCTTTCAATTTCTTTTTGCAGTAATTCCGGGAAACCAAGACCCGAATCAGCTCCCTCGCCAGCAGTCAAACTATTACCAAAACAAATAATATTTTTTCCTTGAGAGTCCGAGTTTTTAATTGGAATTTTTAAAAACCAACTCTTGCCCACTAATAAGATGGCTATCCCGACAATAATAATAAAAAATAGATATTTCTTCATCTTTTTTTTCTGCTTTTTGTTTTAACAATTTTCAAATGCTGCCGAAAACGAAAAGAAGCCGAAGTCCGATAAGCAGGCAGGCCTTGTCTTTTACCGATTTTAGCATAATTTTTCATAAATTTAAGGAATAATCGCCGGGGTTGAAGTCGCTTCTGTTTCTTCAGGTGGTTTCCCGCCAACAAGCCATGTCTCCGCCCAGGCAACATAATGACTTTTCCAGATTTCTTCCTTTTTTTCGCCGCTTAAAAAAGTAATAGTTCTTTTAAAAGAAGTATCCGCGCCGGCAACCGCTGATTCAACTTTTTTCTTTTCTCCTTCTTCCAGCTCCTCAGTATAAATAATTTTTTTAGGTGGCGGCGAGACAATATTGTAAATGTAGGCAGGAGTCATTTCTACCTTTCGACCATCTGAGGTGCCGTAAAGTTCAAAAATTAATTCATTGCCTTCAACTCTGGCATGCAAAAGCAAATAAGCTGGCGTGTCATTAATAAAACGGAAATCAGGCGCGGGATCATAAATTGTCGCATCTATCCCGGCTGGTTCATAATATCTGACCCGATAAGTATGCGGCGTTCTGGCAGTAATAGGCGCGCCAGCGTCCAAAGCTACTCTAAAAGCGGTTGTTCCCAGCTGGCAAAGGCCGCCGCCGAATTCTGGTTTAGTCCTGTCTCCTTTAATCACTAACTCCAGCAAAAAACCGGTTGTCGCATCAACCCGACCCAAAGCTTTAACCAAAGAAAATTCTTCCTCGGGTTCAATCAATAGACCATTAATTTTAGCCGCGCCAACCCTGATATTATGCCGACGATTAGCCGAACTGCCGGCAAAATTAGAAACTCCGCGGCCAACCAATTCTTCTATTCCTAAATCGTTTAAATCGCCAATTTCTGTTTTTGGCTGACTTTTTTCTAAAACCAGCTCTATTTCCGGTTTTCCTTTTAAAATTGCTTGTTTAATCTTTTCTAAACTTTTTTCTTCGTCAATTTTTATTCCTGAAAGAGGCGGCTTGAACTCAACCACCCGGTCGTTCTCCATTTTAAATTTTGGCTCTTGCGGCTCTCTTTCAATCTGAGGCGCAATTTCTCCGAAAAGAGAAATCGCTTTTTCTTGATTTAAAACTACTTCTATCTCCTTTTTTTCATTAAAATCAAATTCAACCAAAGATACTATCTCCCTGGTTTCAATCGGCCATTTTTTATTCTGAAGCTTAAAAACAAATTGATTTTTTAAAAGTCCCTCTTTTAAATCTTCAAAAAGAAATTCGCAGCTCTCTTTTTCTATCTGAGGCCTGACAATTTTGAAATAAACAGAAATCTCTTCTTTTTTAAGATCTCTTAGATTCTTTTTAAATGATTCCAAGGCGTAATCAAGGTCTAAAATAACCCCTTCTTCGCTCTCTAAAAGAACTATTTCTTTCCCTTGAATTTCTAATCTCGGTTGCTCCGGTTTTTTTTCTAAACTTTCAAATTCTTCTTTCAAAAATTTTTTTATCTCCTCCTCTTTAA
The DNA here is from genome assembly GCA_964608045.1 of uncultured Gammaproteobacteria bacterium. Taxonomy (GTDB): domain Bacteria; phylum Patescibacteriota; class Patescibacteriia; order UBA2591; family CG2-30-36-38; genus CG2-30-36-38. The sequence goes on from CAZSLY010000072.1 coordinate 1,974, forward strand.
TTTCTGTTTCTAATTCTATTCTTTTTTCTTTAAACCATAATCCTAAAATCTCTTTGCTCCTTTTAAAAAAATTTCCTTTTCTGCCTATTTGATAAACTGTCTCAACCCCTTCTTTAACCTTAAAATCATAAAGCTTATAAGAAAGATCAGGGTCAGCAGGCGAAACAGCTATTTTGTAAAGAGAAATTTTCTTCTCGCCCAAAGGAGTCGCCGCGCTAAAAACAACCCCTTTTTTTTCAAATTCAGCTAAAGAAGTTTCTAAGAGTTTCTCTGCTTCTTCTTTAGTTAATTTGCCTAAATCAAGGTGATTTAAAAAAACTCGCGGATAAATTTTTTCTTGAAAAATAAATTCCTCAATCAAAGATAAAGAGGAAAGAGCAAGAATAAAACAAAAAAGATAAAAAATAATGGCCTTAAAGACCTTCATAATTATTGCCTATTATCAACTTCAAGTTTTTCCTCTCCTTTTTCTTTCTTCGGTAAACTGATGGTCAAGATTCCATTGTCAATCAGGGCTTTTGCTTTTTCCGGCTTCACTGGCTTTGGCAAAACCACGGTTCGTGAAAAATTGCCCCAAAAACATTCCTGATAAAAATAATTTTTTTCTTTGTCAGTACTTTTTGTTCTTCTGCCTTTAATTCTTAAAAGATCAGGTTCAATGTTGATTTCTAAATCCGAGGACTTAACTCCCGCCATGGCTGATTCCACCATTAAAAAATCGTCTTTTTCAT
>CAZSLY010000073.1:0-2667 GCA_964608045.1 uncultured Gammaproteobacteria bacterium
TTTTTATGAGAAAATTAATTTTGATTATTATTTCTTCTTTTTTTGTTTTAGGCGCAATTTTCTTTTTTACTTTTTCACCTAACAGTTTAAAGGACTTTGTGCCAAAAGACGCTGATTTTTATTTTCATTTGAATTTAAACGAAAGGAGCAAAGAGGGGCAGAAGACAAAAAGATGGTTAGAAAAATTTTGGCCTCAAGAAGCAATTAATTACTTAGCAAAAAGAGAAGACAATCTTTCGCTTTTAGGCCTGAATCTTAATCAAGAGCTTTTGCCTTTAGTCTCCGAAATTGGCCTGGTCGTTAAAAATGACGACCTTGCTTTAATTATTTTTTTAAAAAAGAAAACAGAGTTTCATCCTTTTATTTTAAAAAAAGGAGAACATTTATTTTTTTACAAAAAATTTAGCCCTCGGGCTTTTGCGGTTTTCAGTTCTTTAAATTTTTTTGAAGCTCAAAAAGAAAAACAGTACTTTGCTTTTTCCGCTGGAATAAAAGAAAATGGATTAATCTTCAAAGGGAAAAATAAAGATTTTTTGGGAGAATTCGGTTTTTCAAAATTAATTGAGATGTCAGGGTCTTTTAAAAAGGAATTTATTTTAGTTTTACCTGGCGAAGAACCAATTGAAAAAGTTGTTTTTCAAATTAAAGAGTTTTTAGCCTGGAAAGAGCCAATCGTTAAAAAATCTTACCTACCTTTCGGCGAAGAATTTGAGGAAATAGTGGTTGAGCCTGAATTATTTAAATTTGAAGAAAAGAAATTAGAGAATTTTGCTCTTTATAATTTAGAAATAAAAAGAATTTCTTTAGCTAAAATTGGGAATAATCTCTTTTTTTCAAACAGTTCCTCATTTTTAGAAGAAAACATTGTTTTACTAAACTTTTCCCCGGCTTTTTATTTAAATCTTAACTTAGGAAATCTAAAAAAGATTTTTATTTCTAAGAAAAATAAAGAAATAAGGATTGAATTACAAGCGGACTAACCTTAGGCCTTCTAATATGGCCTGTGGATAACTCCTCTTGCTTAAATTTTTAAGTTTTGTATTCTTGGAAAGCGTAAAAAAATTAAAGCTTAGTGGCTTTTTCTTTTTTTTATTTTAATTTTATGAATCAAAAAGAACTCCTTCAAATTAAAGAACGTCTGGAGAAGCAGAAAAGAGAAATTAATCTCCAGATTTTAGAATTAGCGGAAAAGGATCCGCGAGGCCAAAATAATTACGAGGCGAAATTCCCTCAGTTTGGCTCTTCGGAAGACGAAAATGTTGATGAAGTTGAGGATTTCAGCAACCTCTTGCCTTTAAAGATTGGCTTGGAAGAATCTTTGGTTGCGATTGAGGATACTTTATCAAGAATTGACGGAGGAAAATACGGGTTTTGTGAAAGTTGCGGCAAAGAAATTTCAGTCAATCGCTTAAAAGTAGTGCCAACCGCGCGTTTATGTTTAAATTGCGAGAAAAAACTCAAGTCCTGAGCATTTTTTTGATTCTTTTGTTTGTTTTTGAAAGAGTTCTTAAAAATTTTTATTTTTCTTCTCATAAAGTTTTTTATAACCAATATCTTGCCTTTAATCTCTATTTAGGTCAAGGCATTTTTTATCTTTTCTTTTTCTTGATTTTTAGTCTTTTAATTTTCTTTTTGATTTTAAGCTTCAAAAAAGGGAAAACTCTTCCCTTTTTTAGTTTTGGTTTAATTATTATCGGTGCTCTTTCTAATTTTCTTGACCGACTTTTTTATCAGGCAGTCATAGATTACTGGCAAATTCCTTTAACTATCTTTAATTTAGCTGATATCTATATACTTATTGGTGTGATTTTGCTTTTCTTTTTAGCTTTATGGAAAAAGGAAAAGTTTTAAAACTTTTAATTTATTTTTTAGCTGCTCTTTTATTTGCTAATCTTGTTCTTTTAATTTATTTTTCCCTTTATTCAGAGCCAAGAGGTTTCTTAAAAGCCATTTTCTTAGATATTGGCCAGGGAGACGCAATTTTAATTAAAAAAGGAGGGAAAAACATTTTAATTGATGCTGGTCCTGACAAAGGAATTGTTTACAAATTAGACCAATATCTGCCGTTTAATAAAAGAGAAATAGATTTAGCGATTCTCACTCATCCTGACCCAGATCATTTAAATGGATTTTTAGATGTTTTAGAAAATTTTAAAGTTAAAAAGATAATCACCAATGGAGGAAAAGATAATTCTTCTGCTTATCTTTTATTTGAAAAAATGCTTGAAGAAAAAGGATTAGAACCCTTAGAAGTAAAAGCGCCTCTTAAAATAAATTTTGAAGATGATTTCTTTTTTGATTTTTTTTGGCCGGAAGAGACGCCAGAAGTTCCCGGAGACAACAATTATTTTTCTCTTGTTTTTAAAATGACCTTTGATAAAATCTCTTTTCTTTTTACCGGCGACGCGACTGAAGAAACAGAAAAAGAGCTTCTTCAAAATTATGATTTAAAAGCGCAAGTTTTGAAAGTCGGGCATCATGGCTCTAAAAATTCTTCAAGTTTTGAATTTTTAAAAGCAGTTGAGCCGCAATTTGCCGTTATCTCTTGCGGTAAGAATAATCGCTTTGGTCATCCCGACTCTCGGGTAATTGAAGATTTAGAAAAAATTGGCGCTCAAATTTTCCGAACGGACAAATCAGGAGACATCATTTTAGAAACAGACGGGG
>CAZSLY010000074.1:0-2615 GCA_964608045.1 uncultured Gammaproteobacteria bacterium
TCGCATTAAGGCTGTCTTGCCGACCATTAAATATTTACAAAGAAAAAAGGCAAAAGTGATTTTAATCAGCCATTTAGGAAGTCAAAATTCAAAGCACGAAGCGCGAAATTTGAAACTTAGCTTAAAGCCGGTGGCGAATTATTTTCCGCCTTCGCCGAAGGCTACGGCGGATCCACCGAAGCTTTACGCGAAGGTGGAAAAAATAAAATTTGTTGATGACTTACTGGGGGAAAAAGCAGAAAGAGCAATTGAAAAAATGAAGGGAGGAGAAATGATTCTTTTGGAGAATCTTCGTTTTTATCAAGGGGAAAAAACAAATAATCCTGATTTTGCCAGAAGACTTGCTTCTTTGGCTGAAATTTATGTCAACGAGGCATTTTCTGTTTGCCACCGCTCTCAGGCTTCGGTTGTCCTTTTGCCTCAATTTTTACCTGCTTATGCCGGGTTTAATTTAGTGAAAGAGGTTAAAAATTTGAGGCCGATTCTTGAGAAGCCGCAAAAGCCCTTGATCGTTATTTTAGGCGGTGCCAAAATTTCCACTAAAATCAAGGCTTTAAAAAACTTGGCGAAAAAAGCAAGTTTTATTTTAATTGGCGGCGCAATGGCTAACAATTTTTTAAAAGCAAAAGATTTTAAGATCAGCGAATCTTTTTTTGAAAAAGAAATGCTTAAAGAGACAAAAGCAGTTTTAAAAAGATTTAAAAAGAAAATTGTTCTGCCAGTGGATGTTAAGATTAAGTTAAAAGTTAAAAGTCAAAAGTTAAAAGTTAAAAGTCAAAAGTTAAAAATTAAAAGTCAGAAGTCAAAAGTTGTTAATTCAAATTTGGAACAACTAAAAGATATAAAGGCAAGATTTAAAATTTTGGATATCGGGAAAGAAACAATTGATTTGTTTGCGGGAAAAATAAAAAAAGCAAAACAGATTGTTTTTAACGGACCGATGGGCTTTTTTGAAGAAAAGCCGTTTGATCAGGGGACAAAAGAAATAATCAGAGCGATTTTAGAAAATAAAAAGGCTTTTAAAATTATTGGCGGAGGAGAGACTGCTGTTGCTTTGAAAAGGAGAGGGGCTAGAAAAGCAAAAAATCTCTTTGTCTCCACCGGCGGAGGAGCAATGCTTGATTTTTTAGCTGGCAAAAAAATGCCTGGCCTTGTTGCTTTAAATCGTTTTTCTGCTAAAATAACTAATAACTTATAACCTGTAACCTAAAGCTTGGAACTTATAACTTGGAACTATAATTTTGTGGAGGAGTAAAAAAGAAACAGGGGGTTTTCAGGGGTGAGACCCCTGACAATCAAATAACTTATAACTTATAACCTATAACTATGAAAATTAAAGAAATCAAAGCTCGGCAAATTCTTGATTCCCGAGCTAATCCAACAATTGAAACAAAGGTCGTTTTAGAAAATGGTCTTTCTGCGACTGCTTCGGTTCCTTCCGGCGCTTCCAAGGGTGAATTTGAGGCCATAGAATTGCGTGATGGAGATCTCAAACATTTTGGCGGTCGGGGAGTGAAGAAAGCCATAGAAAATGTGGAAAAAATTATCGCCCCTAAACTTGTTGCTCAGGACGCGGAGAAACAGCAGGAAATAGATAAAACAATGATTGAGCTTGACTCAACGGAAAATAAATCCCGCCTGGGAGCTAATGCTATTCTTTCGGTTTCTTTAGCTTGCGCTCGGGTTGCCGCCTTAGCTTCCGGCTATCCTCTTTTTGCTTATTTAAGATCTTGCTATCGGCTGCCAGATCAGCAGTTTAGATTGCCGATTCCGATGTTTAATATCATTAATGGCGGCGTTCATTCTGATTCAGGACTCTCGGTTCAGGAATTTATGGTTGTTCCTTATGAAGGCAAAGATTTTTCCGAGCGTCTGGAAAATGGTTCGGAGATTTTTTATACCTTAAAAGAAATTTTAGAGAAAAAAAGATTGACTTTTGCCGTGGGCGATGAAGGCGGTTTTGCGCCAAAACTTAAGACCACGGAAAAAGTTTTTGATTTAATGATTGAGATTGCTCATTTTACCGACCACCAAATAGGCAGCCAGGTTTTTTTCGCTTTAGACGTGGCTGCTTCTGTTTTTTTTGATAAAGGAAGGCAAAAATATCTTTTTGAAGGCAAATGGAGAGACGACAAGGAAATGTCAAAAATTTATTATCAATGGTTTAAAAATTATCCTTTAATTTCCATTGAAGATCCGTTTGCGGAAAGTCATCTTTCTCCTTGGCGGGAGTTTACGGCAAGAGTTACCAGTCTTGGTTCTCAATATTTAGTGGTTGGCGATGATCTTTTTACCACTAATTTAAAGAGGTTTAAAGAAGGGGTGGCAGAAAAAAGAGCGAATGCGATTTTAATCAAGCCAAATCAAATTGGCACTCTATCTGAGACAATTGAATGTATTAATTTTGCTCAGGAGCATGGCTACAAAATCGTTATTTCCCACCGTTCAGGCGAAACCAACGATTCTTTTATTGCTGATCTGGCAGTCGCTGTCAATGCTGAATTCATTAAGGCCGGGGCGCCGAATAGAGGAGAGAGGGTGGCAAAATACAATCGTTTATTGGAGATTGAAGAGATGCTAAATCGTTAAATAAATTATTGCTCAATGATAAATAA
>CAZSLY010000075.1:0-2582 GCA_964608045.1 uncultured Gammaproteobacteria bacterium
GGAAAAAGAAATTATAAAAAGGTTTGGTTTATCGGGAGAATAATAATGATAAGGGCAGGGATAAAAAGATTGGAATTCTAATTCTACCTAACTGTTGCCTTAGAAATTAAAATCCAAATTCATTCAAAAATACAAAGATAAAATACAAAAATTAAAAACAAAGGAGGGGAAAATGAAAAAGATTTTGGTGGTGATGGGAGTAATGGTTTTTTTGGTAACGGGATTGACAACCAGACAAGGGATGGCAGAAGGAAGAAAAAAAGAACCAACGCCTTTTGTCCGTTTCACCTTTGATGACGGCCCAGGGCCTTATACAAAAGAAATACTAGACATCTTGGAAAAAGAAAAGATAAAGGCCGTGTTCTTTGTTGTTGGTCTGCAAGTCAAGAAGTATCCTCACATTCTTAAGGAAATAGCAAAAAGAGGGCATATTATTGGAAATCACACCTACAGGCATGCTCGTCTATCTAAATTGGAAAGAGAACAAATTAGAGAAGAAATTTTAGAAGGAGAAAAAATTATTATTTCCAATTTAGGAGGAGAAACAGAAGCAAAAGGACGCTTTTTGTTGGGAGATGGGGCAATCATTTACGGACAAAAAAGGGAGTTCAAACTTTTCCGGGCTCCCTATCTAGAAAATGACAAAAAGATTATTGAAGAGGCGGAGAAAATGGACTATCTCTCCTGGAATGAAGGAATTTCTGGCGATGACTGGAAAAAAATTAAACCAGAAGAAATCGTTAGACGCGTATTGATGAGGATGAAAGACAAAAAAGATCCCGCGTATGTCATAATCCTTCATGACATACAAAAAGGGGCGCCAGAAATACTAAAAATGCTGATAAAAATCTTTAAGGAAAGGGGATATGACCTCCATCCCAGTTAAAAATTTATTCCCGGGGAGTTCCGCTACTTTTAATAAAAAGTGGTGGAACCCCGGGAATTTTTTTAACAAATTTCTCCGCCACCTAGAAGTTCTTCCCTTTTACCCGCTTTTGCCAAAGCTCTGGCGGACGAGTAAAAAACTGCTGATTGGCCAGGAGTTATTGCTTTTTCTTTTTTTCTAAAGACAATCTTATATCTGCCTCTTAATTTCTTAGCAATGACAGCTCCTGAGAGCATCTGCTGAGATCGTGTTTTTATTCTTATCTTAAAGGGCAATTTAGGAGCATAGCCAGAAATCCAATTAACATTTCTGACCTTTAGCTCTTTTTTATACAAATCTTTTTCATTCCTGCTCACAATTAAAAGACTTTTCTTCCTGTTCTTGTCTAAAACATAAAAAGGGCCGCCTGGAAGGTTAATCCCTTTTCTCTGACCAACGGTGTAAAAAATCAAACCCTGGTGTTCGCCAAGAATTTTTCCTTGAGAATCAACGATTTTCCCCTTCTTCGGCTGAAAATAATGTTTCAAAAAACTTTTAAGATCTTCTTTGACAAAACAAATTTCCTGAGATTCCGGGGTTTTTTTGGTTGGCAAATTGAATTTTTTAGCCAAAGCCCTTACTTCCTTTTTGGTATAATTCCCCAGAGGAAACAAAATATGTTTTAATTGATTTTGATTTAATCGCCATAAAAAGTATGATTGGTCTTTTTTTTTATCTTTAGCCCTTAGTAGTTTATAAGTTGTTAGTTGTAAGTTATTAGTTAGTTCGTTCTTTCGCGTGTAATGGCCAGTGGCTAAATAAGAAACTCCTAAAGCTTTGGCTTTTTTTAGCAAAAGACCAAATTTAATCTTTTGGTTGCAAACGACACAAGGATTCGGAGTTAAACCTTTTTTTATCTCTTTTAGAAAAACATCAATAATTTCCTTTTTAAATTCTTTTCTTAAATCAAAAACATAAAAAGGGATTTTTAAAATTTTCGCCACCTTTCTCGCCCCTGTTTCAGCCTCAGATAAACAACGCCTGTTCTGGTTTATCCCGTACTCAGCCCTGCTGTCGTATGACCAAAGTTTCATAAAAGCACCGATCACCTCAAAGCCGGCTCTTTTTAAAAGAACAGCGGCAGTCAAACTATCAACTCCGCCAGATAAAGCAACAACCACTTTTGTTCCTTTTTGTTTCATAAAATCATTTCTTCTGCTTTTTTATAAGCGCTGTTGAGGAGCTTCTTTATTTTTAATTTTTTTTCAATGGCTTCAACTTCAAAAAGCGAGGCTTTCGTAGCCGGATGTCGGGGAATAAAAAGAGAACAGCAATCTTGATGAGGCAGAATCGAAATCTGGTAAGTGCCAATTTCTTTGGCGCGACTAATGATTTCTTCTTTATCAAAGCCGATTAAAGGTCTAAAAACAGGTAAAGAAATCCCCTTCTCAATCACGCCCAAATTCTCTAAAGTTTGGGAAGCAACTTGACCTAAATTTTCACCAGTCAAAAGAGCTAAAACTTTTTCTTTTTTAGCTATTTTTTCCGCAATTTTAAACATTAAACGGCGATAAAAAATTACTCTTAGATCAGCCGGCGCCTTTAAAAGAACTTCTTTTTGGATGTTCAAAAAAGGAACTAAATAAAGTTTTGTTTTTGTCTGATAAACAGAAAGCTTTCTTATAACTTCTTTTGTTTTTTCCTGAGAAGCTTTATC
>CAZSLY010000076.1:0-2501 GCA_964608045.1 uncultured Gammaproteobacteria bacterium
GATAATTATTAAGAATTTTTGGCCAATCTTTTTTTATTTTACTGACAATCACTTTTTTGTAGTAGACATCTGCTTGGACTAAGCGGCCGGCAGTTTGCCAGATAAAAAAAATGACTAAAAGTTCAAGAATAATAAATAAAATAATTTTATTAAAAGTTTTCATAACATTATTTATGGGCTCGGGTCAGTCGCACGAAAAGACGCAGTCGATTTTCCCTGCGAGAAAATCGCTGCTCGGTTCTCGCCCTCACTCTTCCGACCCGAGGTCGGAGACCATGCCCGTTCGGGCTGCGAAACGCTTTTCTTAGCGACATGACCCTGCGCCTTGTTTAAAAGAAAAGAATTTTTTGAGGAAAGAATAAGAGCGAAGTACAACCAGAAATAAACCAAGCCAGAAATTTCATGAAAAGAAAATTGTAAAGAAACAAGATAAGCAAAGAGACCGGTCAGAAGAAAGAGGCTTATTTTATTGCCTTCCCTTTGTCGAGGCTCCTCAGGCCGTTCGGCTTTGAGAGCCTCAGGCTCGATGAGATCTTCGACCCTTCGTCGCAACTCCTCAGGTCCTTTGACCCTGAGGGTTTTAGATCCGAAGGGCTCTTCGACTTGTTTTAAACCATAATAGAAAATATTAATGATCATAAAAAGATAAGCAACCAGACCAAGAAAACCGCTGGTAAAAGTTATTTCTAAAATATCATTATGAGCTCGATCAGTATAATTATTAACGCTTTCTAAAACTCCTTCGACTGGCTGATAAAGGGTGATAAAATTAAAAAATTGAGTTTCTGGACCATAACCAAGGATTGCTCTTTCTTTAATTAAAGAAAGAGCATGTTGCCAGATGATTATTCTTACGCCTCCTCCTTCTTTTAAATTTGACAAACTTAAAAAACGAGAGGCAGTTTTTTGATTTTTATACCCCGTAGTGAGCTCTGCTCTACTACTGGGGTGCAGCAAAAAGATATTTAAAAAAAACAGAGAAACAACAAGCAAAAGAAGAATTATTGAGCCGGCGAGAAACATTTTTCTTTTTCTTTTAATTAAACTTATGGCAAAAAAGAAAAAGAAAATCCCAGCCATTAAACCAACTAACCCTCCCCTACTGCCTGTTAATAGAAAACAAGCTAAAGACAAGAAAAAGACAAGAAAAATTAATGATTTTATTAAAAATTTTTTTTCTTTTAAAAAGAGCCAGCCAATCAAAGGGATAACCAGCAGAAACCAAGAAGCAAGGAAGTTTGGTTGGCCGATCGTCGAAAAAACTCTTTTAGTTAAAAGAGGCGGTTCAAGCCAGCCAATTGGATCTAAACCTAAAATTTGCAAAAAACCATAAAGAATAACAGCAATGGCGCTAAAAAAAATCACCCAAACTATTCTTTTTATTTGTTTTTCTGTTTTTAAATTAAAAAATAGGACAAGAAAAAAAAGAAAAGAAAGAAGCCAGGTAAAATAACCAAATTTTCGTTGATAAGATCCCCAAAAACTTATTTCCGGTCGAAGAGAAAAGACGGTTGATAAACCTAAGATTAAAATGAAGAGACTGACAGGAATTAATTTTTTTACCCCGTTAGAAGTTTGAAGCAAGGGTCGGTCTGACTCTGTGAAAATCATTTTTGCCAGCCAAAGAAAAACAAGAACCTCTGTTAAGGAAACAAAAAAGGCAAACTTATTTATCACCCAGGCAGAAAAAGTGTTTAGAGAAAAGTAGACAGGTAATAATCCAATAATTAAGAGCCAGGTAAATTCAAGAAGAGAAGAAAAAAGTTTGGCAGGAGTAGGAATATTTATTTGCATAAGTTGTACTTTTAATCAACTCGGCAACGAAATTTTTGTCAAATTTTGTCCTCCTGAAGCGCATTTGTGGAGCCCTGAAAAGGAGAAACCTTCGGTTTCCCTACAGGGCAGGCGTAGATTTTATATTGCTGCATGCCTGCCCCGTAGCGAATTCTATTTTGCTACTGGGGTCCGACGAAATTTGTCAGGCGAAGCCAATCAGTGGCGGAGGCGCAGCAAATGAGGAGTTTGTAGATGAAATAAGCGCAACGGAATAAAACCGTCTCGCCCTGTGAAATAGCGACCCCGGTCGCTCCTGCTTCTCTGCCGATCCTGCGAAGCAGGATTTTCACAGGGCAAGCGCAAAGCAACAGCGCTGAAAGGAGCAAAATTTGATATAAATAAGTATTTATTATATCATTTTTTTAAAAAAATAAAACTCGTTCCTTATATATACATATAAAGAGACGAGCTTTGGACGTCTAAAAATCTACCTCTTATTTTAAAAGGCAATTTATCAAAAAATAAAATTTACGGATCAGTTAAGCCTGCAGGAGTAGCGTGACGAATTCCTTGAGAAATTCCGCCGGTGTCAGCGCCAAGACAGTAGACGATATGATAACTGTTACCATCCAAATCTTGGGTATAGGCATAATCAGAATTCAGACAAGTTCCATCATTTCTTGGTGACGGATTAGCAGGAACCTTAGCCATATAAACTGTACTTC
>CAZSLY010000077.1:0-2492 GCA_964608045.1 uncultured Gammaproteobacteria bacterium
GCAAACCTCCGATTCCTCTTCTCTTTTTAAAATATAAAAACCAACCAAATCTTCTGGCCTCAATAAAAATTTCTCTTTGGGGCTTTGAGAGGTCTACTTTTCTCTCAATTCTCTTAGCAGTTTCTTTGATGATCTCTTCACTGCTATTTTTTATTTCCTTTTCCCTTTTTAACCTCAGGGCAAAAGTTTCCCCCTTTTTTATCCATTTTTGATAATTTTTAGCCAAAAAATCTGAAAATCCTTTTAAGTTCACCCCGTCAAATACCCCGCTAAGCGGAGTCCCGCTCTGAGCGGATTTGACTGGGTTAACCCCGTCAAATACCCCGCTAAGCGGAGTCCCGCTCTGAGCGGATTTGACTGGGTTAAGCTTTTCAAAAAATAAGGCCTCTGAAAACCAAACAATTCCCGGAAGATTCTTAATGATGGCTGAAACCTCATTTATTTCTTTTGTTTCCCTCCTTCGCTTCTCGCTTTCGCTCGAAGCTGCCTCCTTCGCCGAAGTAGATCCGGCTACGAAGGCCGAGTCGACAGGCAAAGCAACAAAAATTCTTTCCCTAAAAGAATGAATTTTAAAATCAAAATTTTTCTTTTTTAAAAGAGAAAAAAGACTTTGAACTAATCTTCTCTGAAAAATTTTCCTTACTCTTTCTGACTTCAAAAATAATTCTCCAAAGGCAATTAATATTCCCTTTTTAGGAAAAAGTTCTTTCATAAATCGAAGCGATTATCATCAACGAATTTACAAATCTATTACGAATATACAAATAAAATAAAGTTTAATTCATTCGTACATTTGTACTGATTCGTATATTCGTTGATTAATTAATTACCCCTCCGCCTAAAATCTCTTGACCCGAGTAAAATACTACTGATTGGCCTGGCGTGATAGCACGCTGGGGCTTATTAAATACGAGGCGATAAATATTTCCGCCCAAGGCGGATCCGCCGTAGGCGGAAGATTTTAAATTCCTTGAAAGAATAGCAAAAGCAGGTCGATGACCATAGCGAATTTTGGCTTTTACCCTGTTAAATACCCCGCTTAGCGGGGTCCCGCCACTGGCGGATTTGACAGGGTGAATTTTTAACGGAAGACGAGGAGGTTTTCCTATAATCCAATTGATATTTTTACAGGTCAATTCTTTTTTCAATAAATCTTTTTCATTTTTAGTCACAATTAAAAAATTTCTTTTCAAATCTTTATTCAAAACCCAATAGGGACCATTGGCAAGCCCGATTCCTTTTCTTTGACCAATTGTATAGAAATATAATCCATCATGCTTTCCTAATACTTTGCCTTGGATATCAACAATTTGACCCGGTTTTTCTTTTAAATATTTTTTGAGGAAGTCGTTGATCGTCGTTTTAATGAAACAAACCTCAACTGATTTTTTTGCTTTTAAAACTGGTAATTTAAATTTTTTTGCTAAATTTTCAACTTCTTTTCTGGTGTAGTCTCCAATAGGAAACAAAGTTCTTTTTAATTGTTCTTGATTTAACGTCCACAAAAAATAACTTTGATCTTTGTTTTTATCTTTTGCGGTTATCAACGAATAACGAATCTGCTTCGAATTCACGAATTTCCGAAGGCGGGCCTGCCTCGCCGAAACCTTGTGAAGGCGGGCGTAATGACCTGTAGCAATATAGTCAGCATCTAATTTTAATGCCTTTTCTAATAAAAGGCCAAATTTTATTTCTTTATTGCAGACCACACAAGGATTAGGAGTTTCGCCTTTTTTACATTTTTTTAAAAAATAATCAACAATTTTTTTCTTAAACTCTTTCTCAAAATTAAAAATATAAAATGGAATTTTAATAATCTCCGCCACCTTTCTTGCTCGATTCTCAGCTTCTGATGAACAACAACGATTTTCATATCTGCGTAAATCCGCGTTGCTATCTGCATTAATCTGCGTGGAGCCGCTTAACGGCTCCGACCAAAACTTCATAAAAACCCCGACTACACTAAAATTTTTCTTTTTCAAAAGAGCTGCTGCCACACTTGAGTCTAAACCGCCTGACATGGCAACAACCACTTTTTTTTTAACTTCCATTTTAATTTGCTTTATTTCAAATACTTAATTTGTTCAACATTTAGTCCTAAAAGAGAGGCGCAAACTTTATCTACCTCCTTTGAGTCATAATCAGCAATTATTTTTTTAATTGGTGGGAAGCAGAGGATACCATGAACTTCTTCTTCTAAAAGACCAACTGAAGCGTCAACCAAATTAAAATTAAATTTGAGATAACCATTTAAATCAATGATCGCTTCATTAACACCAATAAAATGGAGTTCACTTTTATTCCACCAGCCCTTTTTAAAAACCTTCTCCAACAAAAACTCGCCAGCCCTGCTGAGATAACTTTGATTCAAATAAAAACCAAAGACATTCTTCATCGCTGCAGTCATTTTCGCTACTGAATGAACTTTTAAGACCGGTAAATTTATAATATAGCTTTCAAAAGCAATTTTGGGTAAAAAAATCTTTTTAAGC
>CAZSLY010000078.1:0-2491 GCA_964608045.1 uncultured Gammaproteobacteria bacterium
CTTTTCATTCTCTCTTTTCTTAATTTGTTTTTCGGCAGCATATTGTAAACCGCTCTTTTTAAAACTTCTTTTGGGTCTTTGGCGAAAACTTCTCCAACTTTCTTTTTCTTAAGGCCGCCAGGATAGCCCGAATAACGATAATAATATTTATCTTCCATCTTTCTACCGGTAATTTTTATTTTCTCCACATTTTTAATTTCCACGATATCACCCTCGTCTTTGTAAGAGAGATAGCTTGGTTTATTTTTTCCCTGTAGAATTAAAGAAATTTTTGAAGCAAGCCGGCCAAGAGATTGACCTTCGGCATCAATAACAATAATATCTCTTTGAATCTTCATAGTTGTAAGTTGTTAGTTGTAAGTTGTTAGTTGTAAGTTGTTAGTTGTAAGTTGTTAGTTGTTAGTTAAAATTATACAAATTCAATTAAAGCTGTTTTTGCCGAGTCGCCTTTTCTTTCTTTAAGTTTAATAATTCTCACATAACCACCGACCCTTCCCTCATAACGAGGGGCAATTTGTTCTAAAAGTTTTTTAGCTGCCTTTTTGTTGCCTAAAAAAGAAATCAATCTACGTCTTGAATGAAGATTCTTCTTTTTTGAAAGAAAGACCAATTTCTCCATTAAAGGTTTAAGAGCCTTTGCTTTGCTCTCAGTGGTTTTGATTTTTTCAGAAAGAATAAGATTGTAAGCCAAAGATTTAAGCAGAGCTCTTCTTGGGCCTCTTTTTCTTTTTAAAATTTTTTTCTTTATCTGGTGACGCATAAATAACTTACAACTAATAACTTATAACTTATAACTGATAAACTTTACTTTTCCTTTTTTGTTTTAACAACTTTTTTCTTTATCTTTTTAGTCGTTTCTTTTTTTACGCCTAAAAGTTTTTCTCCTCCTTTCTTTAAAAAGGTAAATTCCTCAGCCAATAAATCAACGGCCTTTAAAAAAGCTTCTAGGGGAGAGAGGGTGCTGTCAGTTTCAATCACCAAAGATAATTTTTCATAATCATTTCTTTTGCCAACACGGACATTTTCGATCTGAGGCGCGACTTTAAAAACTGGATTAAAAATAGAATCAATAATAATTGTCCCCTCCTCTCTGCCTTCTCTTGATTTTTCATCAGCTGAAACCCAGCCATAACCTTTGGCCAGCCAAAGTTTCATCCCTAAACTTGCTTTTTTATCAGTAATTTCTGCAATTTTTAAATTCGGATTAACAACTTCAACTTCTGGACCAGTCAAAATTTCTCTGGCTTTAACTATTCCTTCTTTTTGAGTTTTAAATTCCAACACTAAAGGAGAAGGAAGTTCAACTTTTGGTTTAAAACGAACTGCTTTAAGGTTCAAAATAATTTCCAAAAGATCTTCTTTAATGCCAGGCAAAGTGCCAAATTCGTGTCTGGCTCCTTTAATTTTGACGGCATCAATTGCCACTCCTGCAAGCGAAGAAAGAAGCACCCTTCTTAAAGCACTGCCTAAAGTAGTTCCATAACCAGGATAACAAGGAGTAATGACGACCGTTCCTTTATTTTTATTCTCTTTGTCCGGTTGATACTCAATGGTTTTTGGTAAAAATAAATTTTCCGCCATATGTTTTTATATTTACTGGAGCCTTTGGCTCCTCCCTAAAGGGGCCTATTTTATATTTTTTTATCGACCATAAAACTCTAAAACTAAATGAATGTCAAATTCTTTTGGTAAGTCCTTTTCCTCGGGCATTCTCAAAATTTTAATCTCAAAATTTTTTTCATCAGTATAAATCCATTCTGGGATAACTTCTTTTGTCTTTTTCTCCAAATTCGCTTGAATTTCTTTTAAAAGAGATTCTTTCTTTTTAAAAGTAATCAATTCGCCAACTTTAACTTCATAAGAGGGGGCCTTCACCTTTCTTCCATTAACTTTGACCAGGCCATGGTTGATTATTTGTCTTATCTGTTTTCTAGAAATAAAAAATCCCGTCTGATAAATCACATTGTCCAATCTTTTTTCTAAAAAGGTTAAAAAAATAAGAGCTGAATTGCCTTTTTTCTTCTTTGCTTTTAAAAAATAATTTTTCAATTGTTTTTCAAGCAAACCATAAAAATTTTTTAGATTTTGCTTTTCCCGCAGAATCTCGCCATACTCCGAAGTTTGCCGGCGTCCCCTTGGTCCATGAAAACCAGGCGGATATTTTCTTTTAATTAAAGAGCATTTAGGACTGTAACAACGTTCGCCTCTTAAATAAAGCTTCCTTCCTGCCCGACGACAAATTTTACATTTTGGATTCAAATTTTTAGCCATGCTAAAATTATTTAATTTTTTTCCGAAAATCTTCGAACAAAGTGAGATTAGATTTTCGTGGACCCCGCCCTTTCTAAAGTCCCAATAAATCTTTTGGTCGAAAGATTTCTATTAAATTGATTGTCAAAATAAGTATTCGAATTTTAGAAAGGGCGGGGTAAAGGTTTTGTAGATAAATTTTGTTCGCCTTACGGCTCCAAAATTTATACAAAGCCCTTTA
>CAZSLY010000079.1:0-2476 GCA_964608045.1 uncultured Gammaproteobacteria bacterium
AAATTAATCATATGCCTTTAATTCCCTGGAGACCATTTAATTTAGATCGTTTTTTTGATGAGGATCTAATCCCTCTGCCTAAAATTAGTTTAGCAGAATCAGCCATGGATGTTTATGAAACAGAAAAGGAGGTGGTGGCTGAAGTTAATGCGCCGGGATTTAATCCTGACAAAATCGAAGTCTCCGTTAGCAACGGAGTTTTGAGAGTAAAAGGAAAGATTGAGGAAAAAAAAGAAGAAAAGAAAAAAAATTATTGGCGCAAAGAAATCAGACACGAATCTTTTGAGAGAATGACCAGATTGCCGACCGCCGTGGCAGAGAATAAGGTTAAAGCTTCTTATGAAAAAGGAGTTTTAAAGATTGTGATGCCAAAGACTGAAAAGGGGAAACCGAAAGAGAAAAAAGTTAAGATTGAAGTAAAGAAACCATAGCCTTAAAATTTGACAGAAAGACAAAATTTGTTATACTAAAACCGACAAGCTGTCGGTTTTAGTTGTCATTATGCCCAAAAGAAAAATTTATTTAGATTATGCCGCCACCACACCTTTAGACCCGCAGGTTTTAAAGGTAATGCTTCCTTTTTTGAAAACAAAGTTTGGCAACACTATGTCTTTACATTCTTTGGGGCAGGAAGCAAAAGAGGTTTTGGAGGACTCGCGAGAAGCAGTGGCTCGTTTAATGAAGGCAAAACCAGAGGAAATAATTTTTACCAGTTCTGCCACGGAAAGCAATAATTTAGCCTTAAAAGGCATTGCTTTTGCTAATCAAACGAGTGGCAGACATCTGATAGTTTCTTCAATTGAGCATGCTTGCGTTTTAGAATCAGCCAAATGGCTTGAAAAACAGGGCTTTGAAATAACAAAAATTAAGGTTGACCGGCAGGGTTTAATTGACCCTCAAGATATTAAAAAAGCCATCAAAAAAGAGACGATTTTAGTTTCCATTATTCACGCTTCAAATGAAATTGGCACTCTTGAGCCGATTGAGGAAATGGGGGAAATCTGTCATGAAAAAGGAGTTTATTTTCATACTGATGCCGCCCAAAGTTTTGGTAAAATTCCAATTGATGTTAATCAAACGAACATTGACCTTTTAACTGCTTCTTCTCATAAAATGTACGGACCAAAAGGAGCTGCTTGTCTTTTTGTTAGAGAAGGGACAAAGATTGAACCGCTTCTTCATGGCGGTGGTCAGGAGATGGGGCTGAGATCTTCAACGGTTAATATTGCCTCAATTGTTGGTTTTGCTGAAGCTTGCCTAATCGCAGAAAAAGTAATGAGAAAAGAATCTTTAAGAGTTTCAAATTTAAGAGATAAACTTATTAAAGGCATTTTGAGAATCAAGGGTTCTCATTTAAATGGTCATCCAATCAAAAGACTGCCGAATGTTGCTAATTTTTGGTTTGATTTTGTGGAAGGGGAGTCAATTGTGATTCAGCTTGACCTTTTGGGAATTGCCGCTTCCACTGGTTCAGCTTGCTCTTCGGCCAAACTTGAACCTTCGCCTGTTCTTTTAGCCATTGGCCTTAAACCAGAGCAGGCTCATAGTTCTTTAAGATTTTCGCTTGGACGCTTTAGCAGTGAGGAGGAAATAAATGAGCTTTTGAAGGTTTTGCCAGAGGTGATTGAAAAATTAAGAAAAATTTCCCCTTTTAAACTAAAATAATTATGTGTGATTGCTGTTCGGTTTGGTAACGTTTTCTTTTATTTATGTCGATTTAATTCTTTCATCAGGGCGAGAGAAGCGATACTAATATACGAATTCATATAAAATTTAAAATTTAACATTTCTAATTTTTTAAATTTAAATTATGAACCTGCTTTACACCAAAAAAGTGATAGAACATTTTAAAAACCCTCACAATTACGGCCGGATTAAAAATGCGGATGGTATTGGTCGGGCTGGCAACAAAATTTGTGGTGATGAGATGGTCCTTTATTTAAAAATTGGAAAAAATAAGAAAGGAGAAGAAACTATCAAAAACGTAAAATTTGAGACATACGGCTGCGTAGCCGCGATCGCTGCTTCAAGCGTGTTAACTGATTTGATTAAAGAAAAGACTCTTTTTGAAGCTTTAAATTTTGACCGTCAAAAAATTGTTAAAAAGCTAGGCGGTTTGCCAATTGTGAAAATTCACTGCTCGGTTCTGGCTCACGATGCTTTGGCTGAGGCAATTTATGATTATTTAAAAAAACAGAAAAGAAAAATTCCAATAAAATTAGAAAAGACCCATCAGCGGATTAAAATTTAGTCTGCGGAGTGCGGAGGTCGGGACGCTGATTTCTTTTCTGTGGATAACTTAATTGTTCTTTTTTTTTGATTGGTGGTATAATAAAGATGTTCAAGATGTTGAAAATGTTGAAAATGTTCAAAATGTTGAAAATGTTGAAAAAAGCATTTTGAACAAGCGAAGCGATTGAACAATTTTAACACTAATTTCTATGAACCAAATAAGCTATTTTTCTAACAAAACTAA
>CAZSLY010000080.1:0-2436 GCA_964608045.1 uncultured Gammaproteobacteria bacterium
TTACAAAGCGATACTATTTTTTCCATTAAATTTTCCATAAGGATATTATAACAAAAAAAGAGAAAAAGAAAAGAGGCTGAATTATCTAATTCAAACTAATCCATTATTTTCTTTTTCCTCCTTAGATATTTTATTTTTTTTAAACCGTAAACCTTGTCTTTCAAAATAAATTTTTCTGTAAAAATTATGCGGGGTAAACAGTTAAGTCCAATCTTTTCGAAGCCCACCTTCATAATTAGCTCACCTTCATAAGTGAAGATGAAGACAAAAGGAACGCCAAGATTCTTTGCATCTTTAAGGCAAATTTCAATCAATCTCCTCGCAATGCCTTTTCCTCGATGTTCCAGACTAACCACTAAAGATTGAATCTCGGCTGCTTTCTTCGTCCAAATACGCAGAGCAATACAGCCAATAACCTTATTTTTCAATCTGCAGACAAAAAAATCTCTGATTCTCCGAGCTAATTCTAGCCTAGGTCTGTAAAGCATTTTCGTTTCCTTAACTGGCTGCTGCATTAGCTCATAAATTTTGTCTACATCAGCTAGTTTAGCTTTCTCAATGCTGCCTAAAAGCTCAATTTCCTTTTTTTTTGTTTTTATTTCTCTCATTTTCCTCTCCTTTTAAAAAAATTTCTATATTTATTTAAGCATTTTTAAAAAAAGTCAAAGGACTCAATTTGGGCTGTCCACACGAATCAATTTA
Organism: uncultured Gammaproteobacteria bacterium; assembly: GCA_964608045.1. GTDB lineage: Bacteria > Patescibacteriota > Patescibacteriia > UBA2591 > CG2-30-36-38 > CG2-30-36-38. The sequence goes on from CAZSLY010000080.1 coordinate 703, forward strand.
TTTATTTTTTGTTGTCCAATCAAACCCTATTTTTTTGTCATTAAAAGGAATTCTAAATTCATCCGGCTTATTTGGATTATAAGCTTCGGAAGTATGATAAAAAAGTCCTGCTTTTTCTTGCCCCAGAACCCGATAGCCGTGAGCGACGCCTATCGGAATTGAAACAACCAAAGGATTATCTTTGCCAGCATAGATAACCTGTGTTTCTCCTTTAGTTTTTGAGTCTTCTCTCAAATCATAAAGAACAATCTGCATGTTTCCTTTGACTGGAAACCAAATATCTGTTTGTTTTTTATGATAGTGGAAAGCTTTAATTGTCCTGGGATAGGTTTCGGTATAACTTGTCTGCTTAATTTCAGAAAAAATTTCTTCGCCAAACTTAATAATTTCCGCAAAAAATCCGCGATCATCAAAATGTTTTTTAACTTCTTTAATTTTTACACCATCAATCATAAAGATATTCTTTTAACGCTTCTTCCCATTTTCTTTGCAAAGGAAGCTTTGTGTTTAATAATATTGAACATCTTGGTCTCTTCGCTGGCCTTAAAAATTTTTTTGTTTCACAAGGAATTACTTTTGTTTTTAATCCTTTTACTTCTATTATCTTTTTAGCAAAATTATACCAACTTGTCCAGCCCTCATTCGGCAAATGATAGATGCCAAAAGGCACCTGCTGACTAATTAAAAATTTAACTCCTCTGGCGACATCTAAGGTATAGGTAGGCTTGCCGAACTGGTCGTTAACTACTTTTAGCTCTTCTTTTTCTTCGGCCAATTTACTAATGGTATTAACAAAATTTTTATACTGATTCTTCATCCCGGACGGCCCAAAAAGCCAAGAAATTCTAATCAGATAATATTTCAAGTTTTTTGTTTCTAAAATTTTTTTCTCACCAGCCAATTTAGAAGCGCCATAAATATTAACCGGATTTTTCGGCTTCTCATTCTCAGGACAGCCAGCTTCCTTGTTTCCATCAAAAACATAATCAGTGGAAAAATGAACTAAAATCGCGCCTATTTCTTTTGCTACTTGAGATAGGAAACCAACTGCTTCGCCATTAATCTTAAAAGCCGATTCTTTCTCGTCTTCTGCCCTGTCTACATTAGTATAAGCCACGGCATTTAAAATCAAATCAGGTTTAAGGGAAAAGATTATTTCTTTTGTCTGCTTTTCATCAGTAATATCCAGATCATCTTTATCCATTAACAAAGGATTTTCTTCTTCAAAAACTAAAGCTAAATCTTGGGCCAGCATTCCTTTAGCGCCTAAAATAAGAATTTTCATATTTTTCTCTAAAAAATTCAAGTTTTAAAAGGCGAATGTGCCGCCTTTTTTAATCTCACAAAATTTTAGTGTGCGGGTCATAAATTTCCTAACTCAATATTTTCTCTGATTCTTTTCATTAAAGAAAGATAAAAATAAAGGTTATGAATGGTTAGAAGTCTTAAAGCTAATGGTTCTTTTGTTAGATAAAGATGCCTTAAATACGCTCGGGAAAAATTCTGGCAAGTAAAACAAGAACAATTTTTATCAACCGGGCTGAAGTCTTTAGTATACTTAGAATTAGCAATATGTATCTCTTCATAAAATTTGTTTGGAATTTGTGATTTAGAATTTGTTTGTAATTTGTAATTTGTAATTTGTGATTTAGTATTTACATACACCAGTCCATGTCTGGCGTTCCTGGTAGGAATGACACAATCGAAAAGGTCAATTCCTAATTTTACTGCCTT
>CAZSLY010000081.1:0-2417 GCA_964608045.1 uncultured Gammaproteobacteria bacterium
CGTTTCAAAACTTTCCGGCCGGCAGCGGTGCTCATTCTCTTCAAAAATCCGTGCGCTCTTTTTCTTTTTCTTTTTTTAGGCTGATAAGTTCTTTTAACCATATTCCAAATTAAAAGTTAAAAATTAAAAATAGCATATCTAAATGATAATAAAAAAATTTATTTAGTCAATCGTTATTTTTTCGTTTATTCTCTTTATCTTCTTTGCTTGGCCGGTTTTCTCATCAATTTTGACAAAAACTCCCTGAACTAAAGCCTCTCCTTTTTCCGGCGCTTCAATCCTTAATTTTTCTGTTCTCCCTAAAAGATAATCAATGGAAAGTTCTTTTTTAATTCCTAAAACTGAATCTTTAGCTCCCGCAAATCCTAAATCAGTCAGATAAGCAGTGCCGGAAGAAATTTTTTCATCAGCGGTCTGAATATGAGTATGCGTACCAACTAACAAACTAACTTTTCCTTCAAGCCAGTAAAACAAAGCATTTTTTTCGCTGGTTGCTTCAGCGTGAAAATCAACGATTCTGATTTTAATTTCCGGAAATTTTTCTAAGATCTCCTCAATTTTCAAAAAAGGATGGCTTAAAATTGTTCTTTCATTTTCAATAAAGGTTTTCCCCAAGAGATTGACTAAAAGAATCTTAAACTTATCCTTAGAAATCAAGGCCCAGCCTTCACCGATTGAGCTTAGAGGATAATTAGCCGGTCTAATAATTGGCATTTTCTTTTTAACCACCTCTTCAACTTCTCGTCTAGAGAAAAAATGATTGCCTGAGGTTAGATAATCAACTCCGGCCAGGAGGACCTCAGAAATTACCTTCGGGGTCACTCCTTTACCGTGAGCCAGATTTTCGCCATTAGCCAAAATTAAATCCGGCTTAAATTTTTCTCTAAGCCCAGGCAGAACCTTCTTTAAGGCCTGTCTGCCAATTTTGCCAACAATGTCACCGAAAAAAAGAAGGCGCATAAATTATAAGTTGTTAGTTGTTAGTTGTAAGTTGTAAGTTATAAGTTATAGGTTCTATCAGCGGGCATATTCAATGACCCGATTTTCTCTGATAACGGTCACTCTAATTTCTCCTGGGTATTTCAATTCTTCCTCAATTCTTTTAACAATTGCCTGAGCCATTTTTTTACAAGCTAAATCATCAGCTTCTTCTGGTTTGACAAAAACTCGAAGCTCCCTTCCAGCCTGAATGGCATAAGCTTTTTCCACTCCTTTCTCGCTCTTGGCAATCTCTTCTAATTCTTCTAATCTTTTAAGATATTCTTCGTAATCAATATTTCTTGCGCCTGGTCTTGAGGAAGAAATTGCGTCTGCAACTTTCACGATCACTGCTTCAAGGGTTGGCGGATGGTCTTCATGGTGAGTGGCAATCGGAATAATAATTTCTTCTCCCAAATTATATTTTAGAGCTAATTCTTTGCCCAACTCAGGATGCGTGCCCTGGACTTCAAAATCAACTGCTTTACCTAAATCATGTAAAAAACCGGCCTTTTTAGCAACCACCGGACTAGCTCCGAGCTCAACAGCCAACATCTCCGAGAGTCTAGCCACTTCAATTGAATGAGTAAGCATATTTTGACCGTAACTCGTTCTAAATTTAAGCCGGCCTATTAAATTGACAATCTTAGGATCAAGCCCGGTTAAGCCCAAGCTATAGACTGCTTCCTCGCCTGCTTTTTTTATTTCTTCAGCTAATTCTTTTTTTGAATCCTCAATCACTCTTTCAATTCGCGCCGGCTGAATTCGGCCATCAGCAATTAATTTTTCCAAAGCAATCTTTGCCAGCTGTCTTCTTAAAGGATTAAAACTGGAAACAAAAATCGCTTCTGGAGTATCATCAACAATAATTTCTGTGCCAGTCAAGTTCTCAATTACTTTGATGTTTCTACCTTCACGACCAATAATTCTGCCCTTAATTTCATCTGAAGGCAGAGAAATTGAAGTTGAACTATTTTCTATCACGACTAATTGGGTTAACCGCTCCATCACTTCAATAATCATCTGCTGGGCTTTCTTTTTAATTTCTTCAGCCCCGTGCTCCTCTAATTTTTTAAGCCGGGTTAAGATGTCTTCCTGATACTTTTTTTCTAAACTTTCAAAAAGCTTCTCTTTTGCTTCTTCGGTTGTCATTTGCGCGACCTTCTGCAAAGTAACAACTGCTTCTTCATGAAGTTTTTTGATTTTTTCCTTTGCTTCATTAATCAGATTGATTTCTTTTTGAAGTTCTGCTCTTTTTTCCTCCAAGTCAATTAATTTTTTCTCAAAAATTACCTGTCTCTCTCGCAGCTGCCTTTCGGTCTCTTTTAATTCTTTCTGTCTCTCCCCTTCTTCTTTCTTTACTTCTTCAATAATTTTAATAGCTTTTTCTTTGGCTTCAAGAATAATTTCTTTTCTTTTTTCTTCAGCTTGAGAAAGTA
>CAZSLY010000082.1:0-2401 GCA_964608045.1 uncultured Gammaproteobacteria bacterium
CTTCATCCGCAATCAGCGCCGGCTGAAGCCAAGGTTTGCGGCTATTATGTAAATTCTATTTTTGCTACTTTAGAGATTAAAAAACAAGGTTTTGATGAAGCCCTGCTTTTGGATTACCAAGGGCATATTGCCGAAGGACCGGGCGAAAATATTTTTCTGGTGAAAAACAAAATTCTTTATACCCCAGCCCGAGGAAACATTCTCCCGGGGATCACCAGAGACTCAATCATTAAAATCGCCAAAGATTTAAAAATCAAAGTCAAAGAGAAAAAAATTAGACCTCAAGAACTGAAAAAAGCTGATGAAGTTTTCTTTACCGGCACAGCCGTAGAAATCTGTCCAATTACTCAAATTGACAAGACCCTGATTAATAAAGGGAAAACCGGGGAGATCACTTTAAAATTAAAAGAGGTTTTTGAAAAAACTATTAAAGGCCAAGAAAAAAAATATTTAAAATGGCTCTTTTTTGTCAAATAAATGGCTAATATTTTGGGAGAAAAATTAAAAATCATCAGTTTCGGCGAAAGCCATGGCCAATGTATTGGCCTGGTTATTGATGGCTTTCCAACCGGATTTAAAATTGATCCTGAAGCGCTGCAAAAAGAAATGAGAAGAAGACAACCAGGACAAAGTTCACTTGTCACCAGCCGCAAAGAAGAGGACAAAGTAGAAATTTTTTCCGGAGTTTTTAACGGTTTGACCACCGGCAGTCCGATTTGCCTTTTAATTTTCAATAAAGATGTTGATTCTTCAAAATATGAATTGATTAAAAATCTGCCTCGGCCCGGTCATGCGGATTTAACTGCTTATTTTAAATACAAAGGCTTTAATGATTATCGGGGTGGCGGCAGATTCTCTGGGAGAATCACGGCTGGCTTTGTCGCGGCCGGAGCTTTAGCCAAACAGCTTTTAAAAGAAAAACTAAAAATAGAAATTTATGCTTATACGGTTCAGATTGGAAAGATAAAAGCAAAGGAAGTTAGTTTAACAGAAATCAAAAAAAATCCGGAAAAAAATTTAGTCAGATGCGCTGATCTTGAGGCAGCCCAGAAAATGGAGAAACTGATTTTAAAAGTAAAAAAACAAAATGACAGTCTTGGCGGCATTATTGAATGTCAAATCTTAAATCCACCAATTGGCTTAGGTGAACCGGTTTTCAATAGTTTGGAAAGCGAGCTGGCAAAAGCGATTTTTTCAATCCCTGCTTGTAAAGGCATAGAATTTGGCCTTGGGTTTAAGGTGGCGGAGATGAAAGGCTCTTTAAATAACGATGAATTTATTCTAAAAAATGGAAAAATTGCGGCCAGAACCAATAATGCCGGCGGAATCTTGGGTGGAATTTCTAATGGCCTGCCAATTGTTTTTAAAGCTGTTTTTAAGCCAACTGCCTCAATCGGACAACCGCAAAAAACAATTAATCTCAAAACAAAAAAACCAGAGATTCTAAAAATTGAAGGTCGGCATGATCCCTGTCTTGTGCCTCGAGCAGTGCCGGTAGTTGAAGCCATGGCTGCTTTGGTAATGGCTGATTTAAGTTTACAAACAGGATTAATCAGAGGCGGCTGATAAAATTATTAGTTTGATTCCAGAATCTAACGCAACATAATGTGTTAGCGTCAGGAACATAATTGATGCTTAATAAATCATATATTTATATATAGCCCCAAATTTTGCCTCCTTCGGCGCTATTGCAGAAAAGCGATACTAATATACGAATTCATACTAATTATACTAATATTCGTATCATTAGTATCCATTAGTATATTGGCATCGATAAATTTAAAATTTAACATTTCTAATTTTTAAAAGTGATTGGATAATACAAATTATTTATAATTAAATGATTAAAATTCTCCCTTTAAAAAAATCAATCTCAGCAGAAATTTCTGCTCCTCCTTCTAAAGCTCATAGCTTGCGCGCTTTTTTTATTGCTGGTTTAGCTCAAGGAAAAAGTATTTTAAAAAATCCGCTTTTGGCTGAAGATCAAATTTACGCCTTAAGAGCTTTAAAGGAATTTGGCATAAAATCTGAAATAAAAAAAGACAAGGTCATTATCATCGGGACCGGAGGACATTTACAACTTCCGAAAGAAACTATTAACGTCGGCAATTCCGGGGTAACGGCAAGATTTCTCGCCAGCTTTGCCTCTTTAGCGCCAAAAGGGAAAATTATCATTGATGGAAATAAAAGGATGAGAGAGGGCAGACCGATTCAGGATTTAATCGGAGCCTTGAATCAGCTCGGGGTCAAAATCAGATCAATTAAGAATAATGGCTGTTTACCCTTTGAGATTGAAGCTCAAACCTTTGAAGGTGGAAAAACTAAATTAAAAGGAGAAATTTCCAGTCAGTATTTTTCTTCAATTTTAATTTCCGCGCCTTACGCAAAAAAAGACACTTCA
>CAZSLY010000083.1:0-2343 GCA_964608045.1 uncultured Gammaproteobacteria bacterium
TGGGAAAGATAAAAAGGCAAAAATTAAAAGAAAAACAATTGATTTTTTAAACATTTGTTTTTATGGTATCATATTTCTATGTCGAAAAAAAATTGGCTGGTTTTAGGTTTGATTTTAGGGGTTATTTTTATCGGCGGGGGAGTTTTTCTGATTTTTTATCCTTCAGAAAGAAATTCTTCATTGATTAACCCTTTAACTCAGAATGAAGAAGAAGCTAATCTAAAGACCTGGGAAGATCCGGCTGGCTTTCAATTTTCTTATCCTGAAGGAATTACGATTGACAATCACGAAGAAGATGAGGAGAATTACGCTCATTTGGAGTTGACTGAGAAAAATCATCCTGGTAAGATTTTAATCTGGATGAAAGATAAAGTTGAAAAGAACTTAGAGGTGTGGGCGGCTAATCAGACAGGCAATCCGCAGGTTTTTGACTCGGAGCTAGCTGGCCAACCAGCCAAAAAACTGGCCTTTTCTTTACCTCAGAAGCTGGTGACAGCCGCTTTTGACCAGGAAGTGATTATCTTAGTTGAAGTTTTTCCTGAAGATGAATGGTGGCAGGAAACTTACCAGCAGGTGGTTGATAGTTTTAAATTAATCCCTTTAGCTGGTGAGGATAAAAGCAAAGTTAATGCTCCTGGGGCTTGGCAGGGTAGCGGCGGCGGGACCGGCATTATTGATGAGGGCGAAGAGATTGTCGAATAATCTTTAACTCCTTTTGACTTATGAAAGTTGTTTTTACCACATTTTTCAAAGAATCAAGAGGCGGTGGGGCTGGTCGGGTGGCTTATGAAATTGCCCAGTCTTTTGCCAAAAGACATGAGGTTTTGTTGATTTGTCCGGGCTTAAAAACCGGCCTAAAGAAAATTTCACCACATTTAAAATATTTTCAAATTCGCAGCGCGGGGCAGGGAGATTTAGCCATGCCTTTTTTAAATAATCAAAACCTCAAATTAATTTATGATTCTTTGGCTAAATTTGCTCCCGATATCGTTCATGCCCATGATTTTAGTCCGCTTTCTTTGGTGACTCAATTTTGGACGGTTAATCATCAAACCCCTTTTATCTATACTTCTCATGTCTTGCCAACTAAAACATCCCATTTTATTGGTGAAGGTTACGCCTTTTTCGGTAAGCTTTTAGACTCAAAACTTTTCCAAAGATATTTTATGATCTTTTTTAAAAGCTGTGATGCTTTAATTGCTTTAAATCAGGTAGTTAAAAAAAACTTTACTAATCTTGGTTTTAAGCAGAATGTTTTTGTGGTGCCTAACGGTCGTGATTTAAAAGCCTATCAGAAACAGAAGGCGATTCAGATCAGCCAAAAAATTAAAAAATTGACCTTTGTTGGTCATATTTGTGAGAGAAAAAACCAGAAATATCTTTTAAGGGTAATGAGATACCTGCCTAAAAATTATGAATTAAATCTCGTTGGAAGCGGTTTGACTCCTAAAAATTTTCAGGATTTGAAGCAGGAAGCGGCAAAAATGAAATTGAATAATGTTCATTTGTTTGGGGAAATACCTTACCAAAAAATTCCTCAAGTTCTGGGCCAGACTCATGTTTTTGTTTCTGCCTCAAAGATGGAAGTCCAAAGTTTGGTGATTATTGAAGCCTTGGCTTCAGGAACGCCGGTTGTCGCTTTGTCCAACGAAACGACCGATGAATTTATTGACCAATCAGTGGGTTTTTGGTTGAGGAAAAAGACTCAGCCAGAAATTTTTGCCCAAAAGGTCAAAGAAATTTGCTCATTATCTCCTTCTGATTATCAAAAACTTTGCCAAAATGCCAGAAAAAAAGTTGCCAATCTTGATTGGTCGAAAGTCGTGGAGCAAACAACTTTAATTTATCAGCAAACAAGAATTCTTAAACAAAAACAAAGCCAGTCCCAAAAGGCCAGCCGATTAAGACGCCTGAAGGAGATTTTGACCTTGCTGCCTAAATCCAAGTTTAAAGCTTTTTTGTCAAAGCAAATCGAAAAACCTTTTGTTGTTCACAAAAAAGGCAATAATCTTTTTATTTTAGCCTTGGTCGTTGCTTTCATGGGCAGTTTTTTCTTGCATCTGATTGACGGTTTCAAAACCTTAAAAAAAAGATAAATGGATAAAAACAGAACCCTTTTGGTGATAGCTATTTTTCTTTTGCTTGCCTTAGGGATAATTTTTTTTCTACCTTCTTTTTATCATCAGGATGGCTTTATCTCACCCTTGATTCCTCTAATGGGAAAACCCAAACCCTTGGAAAAATATAGTTTTGAAAACTTGAGAAAAAGGGAGTACCAAGGGAGTGAAATTAAATTAGAAAAAGTCATTAAAGAAGAAGAAAAATACACCTCTTGGCTTTTTT
>CAZSLY010000084.1:0-2258 GCA_964608045.1 uncultured Gammaproteobacteria bacterium
CTTCACCGTTATCCCCAAGTTTTCATTCCAAAGTTTCCTTCGGAAGCTGCGTAATATTTCACAGCGCGTGGCTCTACCATTGAGCTACCCCGGAATATGATCTTTAATTTTAATAAAATGATAATATCTTTCTTTAGTTTTGTCAATGTTTATTCAGTTTCTAAAAAGCCTTGACTTTAATTTACTCCTAGATAAAATTATATCATAAAAACTTAAATCCACCATCTTCCGCCGAAAGCGCCGCGCCTGCTGACAAGGCAGGGACCCACCTCTGGCAAGGGCGGAAGAGGAAAAGGTCGAATTTTTCTTTTAATTTTAAATTGATTATGGAAGAAAAAACAACTGCTCCTAAAAAAAATATCTGCATGGCTGTGGTTGCCTATATTCTTTTCTTTGTCCCGCTTTTAACTGAAGACAAAAACGATCCTTTTGTCAAATATCATGTCAAACAAGGCCTGGTTCTTTTTCTCACAGCAGTCATTATCTTCATTGTCAGCCCTTTTGTCGGGCTGCTTTTTATTCTTCTTGACCTTCTGCTTCTCGCCTTGCTTGTGATCGGGATTTTGAATGCTTCAAATGGCGTTGAGAAACCATTACCCTTAATCGGCAAATTAGGAGAAAAAATTAATCTCTAGATAATCAACGAAGATACCTGCCCGCCCTGACTGCCGTCAGACAGGCATATGCCTAACACTATATTTAAGTTTAGTAAGTGAAGGCAGAAAAATAACTTGTCTTTTAAACTAAATAATTTTGGCAGGCTTTGGCAGGCGGGCGCATTAAGACGAATATTACGAATGTTTGTATATTTGTACTGATCTATATTCGCTCCTAAAACAAGCTTGTCTGTATGTTAGAACAAACTCTTATTTTAATTAAGCCTGATGGCCTAAAAAAATCCTTGACCGGGAATATTTTAACCAGGCTTTCTGAAACCAAGCTCAAAATTGTTGGTGCTAAAGTGGTTCGCGTCTCAAGAGAATTAGCGAAAAAACATTATGAGCATTTGAAAGACAAGCCTTTTTTTGAAGAATTAATTAAATATCTGACCGGCGAGCTGCATCAGACGCCAAGGGTCCTGGCCATGGTCTACGAAGGCGAAGACGCAATTGATAAAGTTAAAAAACTGGCTGGCGCAACTAATCCGGAAGAAGCAGAGCCAACAAGTATTAGAGGCGCTTACGGTCGAATTTTAACCAGCGGCATTTATGAGAATATAATTCATGCTTCAGGAAGCAGAGAAGAAGCAGAAAAAGAAATCAAACTCTGGTTTAGACCTGAAGAAATCGTTAATCAGGCCTAAATTTATGATTTTTAAAGCAGCCGTACAAAATTTTTCGCGGAATTTCTGGCTTTCCGTAGCTTCAATTGCGGTTATTTTTTTAATGATTTTCCCTTTAGGATTTTTTTTTACGGCAAACATTGTAATTAACAAATGGCTTGAGGATTTAAACCAGAAAATGAACATCGAAATTTATCTTAATCAAAATGCTAACCGGGAAAGTATTAATCTTTTAAGGACTGAACTTGAAAATTTAAAGGAGGTTAAAGAATTGAACTATGTTTCCGAAGAAAAAACTCTGAAACAATTTGCAGAAAAACATCAAGATAACCCAATTATTAAAAAATCCCTGGAGGAATTAAAGGAAAATCCCTTTGGTCCGAGTCTGCAAATCAAATTATCTGAACCTCAGGGTTTTCCCAAAATAACAGAGGTGGTCGGCAAAAGCGAATATCAATCAATTATTTACAATAAAGATTTTTACGATTACGAACAAATTCTTAAAGTTTTTGAAAACTTCAAAAAGAAACTTTCTTATTTTGGTCTAATTGTCGGCCTGCTCTTAATTTTTATTGCTGTTTATACTATTTACACGACGATCAGAATCGCTATTTATTCAAGAGCGGAAGAAATAAAAATTATGAGACTGGTTGGCGCTAAAAATAGCGTTATTCAAGGTCCTTTTCTGATTGAAGGAGGGCTTTACGGCTTTTTAAGCTGGGGACTTTTTTTTGGTCTTTATTCTCTTTTAATTAAAGCCCTAAGCCCACAGCTGCAAAAATTTTTTGGCTTTAATTTTAATCTTGAAACTTACACTAAAACCAACAGTTTCTTTTTCTTTGGCAGCCTCTTGATTTTTTCCCTATTTATTGCTATGCTTAGTAGTTGGTTAGCCACTAAAAAATATCTTAAAGGCTAAAAATGGAAATCCCTCTATACATCTTTTTGTACCTTTATTTAGGCTTTGTCATTTTAG
>CAZSLY010000085.1:0-2161 GCA_964608045.1 uncultured Gammaproteobacteria bacterium
AGTTTAAAAGGGTGGCCAACGGGATTTGCACCCGTGCTCAGAGCTCCACAGGCTCCGGTGCTAACTACTACACCATGACCACCATATAGAAAATGCAAAATGTAAATATCAAAATGTAAAATGAATGGGTATTTTTGATATTATAATTTTTGATTTAATTTTTTATTTTTTATTAAATTTTGATTTTTGATTTTTAAATTTTGATTTTATTATGGTACCCCCAGCGTGAATCGAACGCGCATCTATCGCTTAGAAGGCGATTGCTCTGTCCATTGAGCTATGGGGGCAGTATCAAAATTTTCAATTTTCAATTTTCAATTCTCAATTTTCAATAAATTTTATGACAAATTTTAAAGCATCATTCTCAATCGTTTGATTCTTTCTTCAATTGGCGGATGAGTGGCGAAAAGTTTGGCAAACCAGTTGACTTTATCTTTAGGCAAGGGATTTTTAATATAAAGATGAAAAGTTGCCTCTCTGGCATAACGCATTGGTTCTGGATCAAGCGAAATTTTTTCCAGAGCGCCGGCTAATCCTTCAGGATATCTGGTTAAAAGCGCAGCTGTTGCGTCAGCTAAAAATTCCCGTTTTCTGGAGATTGCTGCTTTAAGCAAGGAAGCGGCTAAAGGAGCTAAAATCGCGGCGATAATCCCGGCCAAAAAAATTAAAAAGAAAATAATGCCGCCGCTTTCTCCTCTGCCTCTTCTGCCGATTGGTCTGAAAAAACTAATTCTTAAAAAGAAGTGGGAGAGAAGAATAATTAAACTGACCAAAACAACAACTATTGATTGTAAAAGAATGTCTTTGTTGCCGATATGAGAAAGTTCGTGAGCGATTACCCCTTCAAGTTCGGTCCGATTTAATTTTTCAATTAAACCTTGCGTGAGAGCGATTGAAGCGTGATTTTTGTCTCGACCAGTGGCAAAAGCATTTGGTTGTTTTTCCGGTAAGATATAAATTTTTGGCATTGGCAAGCCAGCAGTCAGACAAAGATTTTCTACGAGATTATAAATAGAGGGGCTGTCTTCTTTTTTCAGAGGTTGGGCTCGAGTTAAAGAGAGAATAATTTTATCAGACCAAAAGAAACCGGTAAATGTTTGAAAGACAGCTATAAAAATAGCAATAATTAAAATCAGCGGTTCATTGAGCCAGTAAGCAAAAAGCCAGCCTAAACCAACAACCAGAAAAATAAAAAGAACAATTAAAAAAAATGTTTTCCAGTTATTAGATTCAATGTGAGTATAAATAGTAGCCATTTTATTTTTTCCTTTTTCTTCCGTGAAAAGCTTGATAAACTTCTTTTAGATGTTTATCACTGACATGAGTGTAAATTTGGGTGGTTGAGATATTTTTATGGCCTAAAAGCTCTTGAATGGCTCGGAGGTCAGCTCCACTCTGAAGAAGATCAGTGCCAAAAGAATGCCTTAAGCTATGAGGAACTATTTTTTTGGTAATGCCAGCAATTTTAACGTATTTTTTTACCAGTCGCTCCACAGAACGCGGGGTTAGGGGCCTATCTTCTTCTTTTTCAGAGAGAGCGCTATCTTTTCTAACAAACAAATACGGATTTAAATCCTTTTTTGCTTCAAGATATTTTTTAAGCCAGTATTTTGCTTGATTTGAAAGGAAGACAACTCGCCATTTTCCGCCTTTGCCTTTGACTGAGAATTCATCTTTTTCTAAATTGAGATCTTCTTTTTTAAGCTGACAAAGCTCGGAAACTCGCAAGCCAGTTGAAAAAAACATTTCCAAGATTGCCTTATCCCTCAATCTAATTATTTCTTTAGTGGTTTTGTCTTCAAGCGGTGCTTCGAGAAAATTTTCCAGGTCTTCACCTTCAAGATAAGAGATTTGTCTTTCTGGTTGTTTGGCTAATTCTATTTTAGTTGGTTCTAAGGTTTTGACGTCTCTTGAGAGGAGATATTTAAGAAACATTCGCAAAGCAATCAAATGATAGTTCTGGGTCGCAACTGATAAATTTCCGCCGCGAGTATTATTTAATCTAGCTAAAGTAAGATGGTATTTTCTAACGAGTTCACGAGTAATTTCCTCTGGCGAGCTGATTCTTGCCCAATTTAGGAAACGTTTAAGGTAAAAATTGTAATTTCTAACAGTTAAAGGGCTTTTGCCTTTTTCGATTTCTAAATATTCTAAGAATTCT
>CAZSLY010000086.1:0-2159 GCA_964608045.1 uncultured Gammaproteobacteria bacterium
TTCTCAATTTCTAAACGAGGTTCGGAAGGTTTTTTAATTATTTCTTTAAATTGGTTGTTTAAAAATTTTTCAATTTCTTTTTCTTTAATATCTGTCTCTAATTTTATTTTTTTATTTTTAAAAGAAGTTTCTAAAATTTTTTGAGTTTTTTTTAAAAAATTATCTTCTCTGGCCATCTGATAGGCTCTATTAATATTTTCATCTAATTTAAAATCAACTAGCTGATAAGAGAGGTCTGGATCTGAAGGAGAAATATTGGTTAAAAATAAAACAGTTTTCTTTTCTCCCAAATCAGTGGCGCCAAAAAAAATTATTCCTTCTCTTTCTATTTGATCAATTGCTATTTTGACTAATTCTTTTACCTCATTTTTTTTTAAGCCACCGACATCAATCTCTCCTAAATAAACTCTTGGATAAATTCTGTCATAAAAAACAATTTCCTCAATAAATACATAGAGGAAAATAGCAAAAACAATTAATAATAAATAAAAAATTGTTTTACTAAATAAGGCTCTCATTATTTTTTTTCTATTTCTAATCCTTCTTTCTCTTCTTTTTTAGGCAAAGTAATCGTTAAAATTCCATTATTGATCACTGCTTTTACTCCATCAGCTTTTACTGAGAGAGGAAGGACGACTGTTCGCGAAAAGCTGCCCCAAAAACATTCTTGATAAAAATAGTTTTTCTTACCGTCTTTCTCTTTAGCCCTTTCCCCTTTTATTCTCAAAAGATCTGATTCAATATTTATTTCTAAATCTTGAGATTTAACGCCAGCAATCGCTGATTCTATAATTAAAAAATCACCTTTCTCGTAAAGATCAATTGTTAATTGCCCTTCTTGGGGAAGAAACCATTCTTCTTCTTTTTCTGTTCCTCTTTTTTTCTGTGCTTTTCCGCCTACGGCGGATCCACCTTTGGTGGAAACTTCACTTTCCGCCAGCACAACTTCTTCTCCTTCTTTCTCTAAATCTTTTTCTGTTAAACCTAAAACTTTTGTCCAAATTTTTTTTGTCATAAAATTATGATAAATATCAAAAGCACCAAATTACAAGCACCAAATTACAAACAATATCTAATGACCAAAATTCGAATGACCGAAACTGTTTAGAATTTGGAATTTCGAATTTGTTTGTGATTTGTAATTTGTGGTTTGTGATTTTATAAAGTTATGTTTTCCTATAAAACTTCGCTGCCTCTTCTGGAGAGATTGAATTGACTACTAATCCCGAGCCCATTTCTATTCCTCCCCAAACTGCTTCACGTGGTTGAATTTTTAAACAAAAATGTTGATCTTTTTCTTTAATCACCTGATGGAGAAAAAAATTATAAGAAAGGTTTAGCTTCTCTATTTTAGACAAAATCTTCTTCAATACAACCGCAAAACTTCTTGTCTCTCCCTTGTTTAGACATAAAATATTATCAAGATGTCTTCTAGGAAAAATCCAAGCCTCATAATGATAAAAAGAAGCATAAGGAGCAATTGCTACCACATTAGAGTCTTCAAAAATTAAGCGGGGACTGCGCTCTTCTTTTTTGATAATATCACAGTAAGGACAAACACCATTAACTATTTTATATTTGTAAGCCATGCTCATCTCTTCCTCGACGTCTGGAGGCAACATGCCAAGAGCAAAGATTTGTGAATGCGCATGAACTAAAGAAGCTCCTGCCTTGCCTCCTTCATTTTTAAAAATCAAAATATACTCAATTTTTTTTAACTTACTCAATTCCCCCTCTCTTTCTTTAAAAACATCAAACAGATTCGTTAATTCTTTGATACTTAATTCTGAAAGGTCTTTACCATGCTCTGAAGTTTCAATAATTACCTCGTTTTGCCCGAAAGCTTTAGGTGATTTTAAAGAAACAACTGGAAATTTATTTTCAAGAACCATAATCTGCCAGGTCTTGGTTTTTTTATTTCTAAAATAAGGCTTAATAATTAAATTCTTTTCAATGTTCTCCGGGCAGAAAGGACATTTTTTTTCTTTAGTAAAAAAAGTTCTAGTAATGGTTGACCTCGGCCGCTTAAATCGGCTTGGAGTAATAATTACATACCGATTTAAAAAATAATCTTTACGAATTTCTGAAGACATATTTTAAGTTAAAAAATAAAAGATTAAATATAAAAAACGAAAAACACAAATTAAAAACTTAAAAAC
>CAZSLY010000087.1:0-2063 GCA_964608045.1 uncultured Gammaproteobacteria bacterium
TTTAAGGGGATTTGTTCTCAAAATTGAAAATTCTGGCGAAAACGATTTAAATTTAGTCTTTTTTTCCGAAGAAGAAGGAAAAATAAAGATTTTAGTTAAAGGAGCGAGAAAACTGAAGGCAAAATTAAGAGGTCTTTGTCAATTCTTTATTTTTTTAGAATTAAAGATTGTTAAAGGTAAAAAAAACATTCATCTAATAGGAGGCAGAGAATTAAAAGTTTTTAAAAATATAGCTGAAAGTTTTAAAAAAATAAAAGAAACTTCTTTTTTACTCTCTGTCTTAAATAGTTTCTTTCCTTTTTTTAAAAAAGATCATAAAATTTTTGTTTTGACTTTAAAAACCCTTGAAAAAATTAATGATTTAAAAGAAGAAAAAAGCGAGATTATAAGTTCCGCTTTTTTAATTAAGCTTTTAGCTTTTTTAGGGTTTAAACCAGAAATTAAAAAATGCCTAGTTTGCCAACAGGATTTATCTAGGCCCCCACACCAAAATCATCTAATTTTTAATTTTAAAGAAGGAGGGATTATCTGTCCTGCGTGTTCACCCGCCTTCGCCAACCCGCTTCGTCAAAGCTTTAGCGAGGCGAGGGCTTCCGCCTCCGCCCTTCGGGCTTCGGCGGACAAGAAAGAACTCTGTTCTACTACTGGGAAGATTTTAAAAATTTTACAAGATTTGCTTTATAAAGATTATAAATTTTTAGAAACAAAAGATTTTAAATCAAGAGAAAATTTAATAAAAACAAAAAATATAATTAAGGAATTTTTACAATGGCGTCAATAAAATCTAATCCCGCCTAAGTTTTTTTATGTTCCAATTATTAAAAAAATCCCAAATTTCTAAGGCTAGATTGGCGAAATTGAACACTCTTCATGGAACATTGCGCTTGCCGAATTTTATGCCAATTGCGACCCAAGGAGCAGTAAAAAATTTAACGCCGGATGAATTAAAAAAAATTGGAGTGGAAATTATTCTTTCTAACACTTATCATCTCTTCCTGCGTCCTGGCATTGCGGTTATTAAAAAAGCCGGCGGTTTGCACAAATTTATGAATTGGAAAGGGCCAATTTTAACTGATTCTGGCGGCTATCAAATTTTTAGCTTGTCTTCCAAACGGAAGATATTGGAAAAAGGTGTAGAATTTTCTTCTGAAATTAATGGTCAGAAGTTTTTCCTGACCCCAGAAAAGGCCATAGAAATTCAAGAAGGTCTAGGTTCAGATATTGCGATGGTCCTTGATATTTGTCCAGCCGGCAAAGAAAGTTATCAAGAAATAAAAAAAGCCGTAGAAACAACAACTGCTTGGGCAAAAAGAGCAAAAAAAGTAAAAAAGGGAAATAGACAATTGTTGTTTGGCATTATCCAAGGCGGTATTTTTCCTGAGTTAAGAAAAAAAAGCGCTGAAGAGATCACCCGCCTTAATTTTGACGGCTATGCGTTAGGCGGATTTTTTGTTGGTGAGCCCGCCCTCGCTAAAGCTATGGCGGATGAGACAGAAAAAAAAACATGGCAAGCAATGAAAAGAAGCATTAAATTTTTACCAAAAGAAAAGCCAAGGTATTTGATGGGAGCAGGTAAACCAGAGCAAATCATTAGAGCAGTCAAATTAGGTGTTGATTTATTTGATTGTGTGATTCCAACCAGAAACGCCAGACACGGACTGCTATATATAAGTCAAAAGTTAAAAGTCAAAAGTCAAAAGTTAAAATCAAAGTTTTATCAGGAAATACATATTACCAACGCGAAATACAGCCAAGATTTCAGGCCGCTTGATGAACATTGTCATTGTTATACCTGTCAAAATTTTACTCGAGCTTATTTAAGACATCTTTTTATGAGCCAGGAACCCTTAGCTTTAAGATTAGCCACGATTCACAACCTTTATTTTTATCTTTCTTTGATGAAAAGAATTAGAGAAAATATTAAATCAGGGAATTTATGAAAGGAAATGTGAGAGAAATCAAAACAAAAAAAAAGAAAATTGAGCTTTCGGGCAACATTGAAAAAGCCAAACTAGCTGATGTAGACAAAATTTATGAGCTAATGCAGCAGCCAGTTAAGGAAA
>CAZSLY010000088.1:0-2039 GCA_964608045.1 uncultured Gammaproteobacteria bacterium
ATTTTAAATTAATTGCTTTAGAAAAAAGCATTTTGAACAAGCGAAGCGATTGAACGATCTCAACAATTTTAACTCTTATTAGTATGGATTTAAGAGAAGAAAAAATAAAAAAATTGGAAAAACTTAAGAGTTCGAAAATTAATCCTTATCCAAACAGGGTAAAAAGAACGCACACCCTTAAAGAAATTAGGGAAGATTTTGAGAAGTTAAGCGAGGGGAAAAAAGAAATAATTATTGCTGGACGAATAAAGTTAATCAGAAAGCACGGGAAAGCAACTTTTATTGATTTAGAAGATTTTGGAGGGAATCTTCAGATTTATCTAAAAGAAGAAATTTTAGGTAAAGCAAATTATCAATTGTTTCAAGAAACCATTGACCTTGGAGATTTTTTGGAAGTTAAAGGGTTTCTTTTTTTAACTAAAACTCAAGAAAAAACCTTAAAAGCTTCAGAATGGCGAGTTTTAGCTAAAACTTTAATGCCTTTGCCGGAAAAATGGCATGGTTTGGTTGAGGTAGAGGCTAGATTCAGACAGCGTTATTTAGATTTACTTTCCAATAAAGACGTCAGAGAAATTTTTTTAAAAAGAAGTTTGCTCATAAAATTAATTAGAGAATTTTTTGACTCTCGCGGTTTTATTGAAGTGGAAACGCCAACTCTTCAGCCAATTCCCGGCGGCGCGATAGCCAAACCATTTGTCACCCATCATCAGGCCTTAGACCTTGATCTTTATTTAAGAATTGCGCCAGAACTTTATTTAAAAAAAATGTTGGTTGGTGGTTTTGAAAAAGTTTATGAGATTGCCAGATGTTTCCGAAATGAAGGAATTGACCGGGCGCACAATCCTGAGTTTACGCAAATTGAATTTTATGAGGCCTATAAAGATTACAATGGCCTGATGAATCTAACCGAGGAATTGATGGGTTTTCTTTTGGAAAAAACAAAGACGAATTCTTTGATAAATTATCAAGGCCGCAAGATTAATTTAGCGCCGCCGTATCCTAGACTTTCTTATCGCGAAAGTTTAATTAAGTATGCTGGTCTTGATATCGAAAAAATAAAAGGTCAGGAATTAAGAAAAAAAGCTGAAGAACTGAAAATAGAGCTTAAAGATGAATGGGACGACTTTAAAATTTTAGAGGAAGTTTTCAAAGAAAAAGTTAGAAGTAAAATTGATAATCCTGTTTTTATCATTGATCACCCTTTAGAAATTTCTCCTTTAGCCAAAAAAACAGAATACAGTCCAAATTATGTGGAAAGATTTCAACTCCTCATTGCTGGTTTAGAAATAACCAATGCTTATTCTGAGATTAACGACCCTTTGGACCAAAGAGAAAGAATGAAGCAGCAACAAGAGCTTTTAGAGCGGGGAGATGAAGAAGCGCAGCGAATTGACGAAGATTTTTTATCTGCTCTGGAATATGGAATGCCGCCAGCCGCTGGCGAAGGAATCGGCCTTGACCGCCTTATTTCTATTTTTTGCGACGTTCATAACTTAAAAGAAGTGATTTTGTTTCCTACAATGAGACCGAAAACAAGTTAAAAGTCAAAAGTCCAAAATCCAAAGTTAAATTAAAAGTTTAAAATATGACAGAAAAGAGCAATAAATTATTTAGTGAAAAACTTAAGCAACGCATTTATAGATGGATATTAAAACTTATTCGTTTTATTGAGGCGCTATCTAAAGAAGATAGTGTATCTAGGATTGTTAGAGATCAATTGATTAGAAGTAGTACCAGTTTGGGAGCAAATTATGTA
This sequence comes from uncultured Gammaproteobacteria bacterium, assembly GCA_964608045.1. Classification (GTDB taxonomy): domain Bacteria; phylum Patescibacteriota; class Patescibacteriia; order UBA2591; family CG2-30-36-38; genus CG2-30-36-38. Next base: position 1,757 of record CAZSLY010000088.1, read on the forward strand.
GAAGCCATTGCCGGAAGTTCTAAAAAAGATTTTACTAATTTTTTAACTCATGCTTTAAAATCAGCAAACGAATCAAAATTTTGGTTAGCTTTAATTAGAGATACAAATAAAGCAGGCAAAAACGAAATCAATGAACTGTTAAAGGAATTGATTGAAATCGCTAATATTTTAGGATCAAGCGTTAAAACTCTTAAAGGGAAATAAACTTTTTATATTTTTATTTTTTAACTTTTAACTTTTAACTTTTAACTTGAAACATGGATATCAAGTTTATTCGTCAAAA
>CAZSLY010000089.1:0-2036 GCA_964608045.1 uncultured Gammaproteobacteria bacterium
ATCTAATCACTTCAGTAACGAAAATCTTTGTGGATAAATTTTGTCCTCCTGAGGCGCCTTGGCGAAGCCTTGCTGAGTGAAGCGAAGCAATAGCGCCGAAGGAGGCAAAATTTTATCAAAGAATCATTGTTGCCAAAGTGGTTAGCAATTACATTTTTATTATATCAAGTATTAAGAATTTTAGCAATAAATTCATTAATTTCCGCATCTTCCGGTTTTAAATCAACGCAGATTTTTGCCCATTTTTTTGCTTGCTCCCTCTCCCCTTTTTCTTGATAAAGAAAGGAAAGAGCAAAAGACCAGACCGGGTCTTGAGGATTAAGATGATAACCGTGTAGATTTCTTTCAATTGCTTTATCAAAACTGCCTTGTAAATAATAAATATCCGCTATTTTTTTATGCAGATTGATTTTTGAAAGAGGCGCTAGTTTAAGCGCTTCTTGATAAGCCTCAACGGCTTTTTCCAGTTCATTTTTTTTGAAATAAATCTGGCCTAAAAACTCATAAATCTCCGCTCTTTCTTTTGCTTTTCTTTCTTTGTGCGGCTCAGAGGCCGGGGGCAAAACAGATAAAGCTTGAAAACAAAGTTTTTCCGCATTCTCAAAATCTTCTTTAAAAATTTCTAATTTAACCCAATCTTTGTAATAAATTGGATAATATGGCGAAATCTCATTTAAATGTTTAAAAGTTTTTTCCGCCTTTTCAAAATCCTGTTTATTTTTAGTTGAATTCGCTTTAAGGCTTAAGAGATTAGCTAAACTCCAGGTATATTGAAAAATTTCTTTTCTTTGATTGATTTCTTCAAGTTTTTCAATCGCTTGGTTTAAAAGAAAAATTTTTTCTTTTTCCGGCAAAAAATTAGCCATTAGGACTAAGTCATCCGCATATTTTTTCTGATAGAAAATTTCATTAGGAGCATAAGCAAAAACTTTTTGATAGTTCAAAAACATTTCTTTAAAATCAGAATTTATTTTACTCTTAACTACTTGTTTGTAAAAATAGTCAGCTCGATAAAGCCGCAGGGCAAAGTTAAAAGTAGAAAAAAATATTAAAAGAGAAAAAATAATTAAAATGATAATTTGTTGATAAAACTTCATAAAAATTAGAGAAGCGATGCTAATATACGAATTCATGCTAATTATACTAATATTCGGATCATTAGTCTCCATTAGTATATTGGCATCGATATTTATCAGGAGGACAAAATTTATCTATTTAAAATTTAAAATTTAACATTTCTAATTTTTAAAGTGGTTGGGTAGTACAATTAAGGCAAAATAAAGCCAAAAATAAAGCAAACCGATATGGTCATGGAAAGAAAACTGCAAAGAAACAAGATAGGAAAATAAAGCAGTTAAAAGATAAAGAGAGCGTTTTTTAAAACCAACAAAAAAGACATAACCAATCATTAAAAGATACCCGAAAAATCCTAAAAGTCCTGTTTGAACTGCCATATCCAGAAAGTCATTATGAGCGCGGTCAGCATAAAGCTGCGGCTCTTCTAAAACTGCTTCTTGCGGTTTGAAAAGTTTAATAAACTGAAAGAATTGCGTTTCCAGGCCATAGCCAAAAACCGGCTTTCTTTTGATTAAAGACCAGGCGTTTTGCCAAAGAACCAGACGATATTGAGCGGTTTCTCCGGGTCGTCTAAGATGAAGAAGGCTTGAAAAGCGGCTTAAAAATGGATTTTCTATTTTTTTGTCCTTTAAAGGGTCAGTGAAATTCAAAAAAACAACTAAACTCAGAGAGACAAACAAAACAAGGAGAGTGAAAAATAACAATTTTTTCTTTTGACTGATAATTGCTTTAAAAATTAAAAAAAAGAAAAGACCGGCTAAGAGGCCGACTAATCCACCGCGACTGCCGGTCAAAAAAAGGCAGATTAGACTAAAAACAAACCCGATAAAAATCAAGGATTTAACAATAAACCCTGTTAAATACCGGCTTTGCCGCTCCTCTTTCTGAGGATTTAACAGGGTAAACCCTGTTAAATAGCGGCTTTGCCGCTCCTCCTTCGGAGGATTTAACAGGGTAGA
>CAZSLY010000090.1:0-1956 GCA_964608045.1 uncultured Gammaproteobacteria bacterium
ATTTTTCTCCCAAAACTTTAAAATTTCTTTTTCATTTTTAGAAAAATCATACATAGGCCAAAAAATTTAAAAAATTGAAACGGTAGTTGATAAATTTTTTACTAATTTTTTGCGCACCCAGCACTTTCTGAAAATGCTGGGTAAAGGTTTTGTAGTTGAAATTTATTCGGCTTAGTTAGAGCCCCTAAATTTCAAACAAAGCCCTTTATCGTATCTCTCCCTGCCAATTAACTATTGAATCTGACAAGCGGCTGGTCAGGCCTGCAATTTCTCCTTTTAACCTCTCTTTGGTAAAATCATCCTCGGCTAGATATTCAATCTTGGAAGTAAGAGGCACGATCTTTCCCTGATCTTCTTCAGTTGGCTTAAAACTAACTTTTGCTTTGGCTTCAACTAAAGAATAAGGTCCGCCTTGATAGGAATCCAAACGAGGCAGGCGCCAGATAATTTCTCTTGATTCTTCATTGTAAGAAAGAGAACCTGAACTCGCTTCTTTTACATCAAACCAAACAAGCTTCTCGCTTAAAATAGTTTTAATTTCTATTTCATTTAAAGGATTAGAAGTGTTTTTCAATCTGAAAAACAGCCAAAATTTTGTCTCTTCATCCACCCTGAAAGGCAATGGTCCTTCGCCAATTGCTAGCGGCTGATAATCGTCAGAATAATATCTTGATTCTGCCCTGACCTCAAAAACAGTTCTTGTTTTAATTTTAATTTCTTTCTGAATTAAATCTACTCTTTCTGCCTCTGAAGGCGAATAATCAAAAGAAATTTTTAAATTCAACTCTCCTTTTTCAATTCTGGAGGTCGCAGCTTCAATCGCTTCTTTTAAAAATAGATTCAAATTTAAATTGCCTTTTGCTCTTGCTTCTAAGTTGGTAAATTCAGGGTTTATTTCTTTATCAAAAACAGCCTGATTATTTTTGAAAACCTTTGTCTTTTCTAAATTAAGAATCTTTGAATCAATTGATTCTAGTTTAATCCTAAAATCATTCAATTCAATCTCACTTAAATTTTCAAAAGAAAGATCAAGAATGATTTTTTCTCCCCAATCAGCGATTTTTTCTGTCGCCTCAGTACCATCTAATTTCACTCTCAGTAAAACTTCTGGCTTCTTTAAATCAATCTGTTTTTTATTTTCCGCCAAAACATCTTCTCCGGTTTGAACCGCAAAATCAAAGTCGTTTATTCCAAGATTACCCTTTAAAATCGCCTTAAGGGTCTTCTCTTGTTCTTCGCCTGGCTTTAATCTCTCAAAATAATAGAACGTCTTTTCATTTTCTTTCTTAATTGATTCGTCTTCTTTAAAGGTTAAGTTTTGAGGCAGAATAAGCTTAAAATCTTCCAAATCTTTATCCGACAAATTTTTTAGAAAAATCTTAATTTCTGCCTCCCCGCCTAAGTTTGCCTCCTCTGGCAAAAGAACTTGCAAAGAAACTGCTGGCTCCAAATCAAATGAAAAAGAAATTTTCTTTTCAAAATTAGGAGCAAAACCAGCTAAATTAAAGGAGCAAAGAGCTCGCAAATTTTGTTTTTCTCCTGTCCGGCCAAAACTTTTAGCTTTAAAAACAATTTCTTTTGCTCCTCCCTTGCTAATTTCTTTTAAAAACCAGATATATCCTTTTTCTATCTTTTGATTAAATTCCGGGGACAAGGAGAAAATCAAAAAATCAGCTGGCGCTTCTAATTTAACTTCCAAATTCTGCAGCTCATAATTTTCCTGGTTGGCAATTTTCAATTTAAATTCAGCCTCTTCCCCTATTCTAACGGCTAATGGTCCCTCAAGAAAAAAATCTATTTTTACCTCATCGGTGCCTCTTTTTTGACGAAGAAAAACAAGAACCAGAATCAAAATCAGGGCTAAAACCAAAATAAGGAAAATAATCTTTACTCGCTTCATATTTAAAATATACCAATTTTCAAAAAATTGTAAACTGCTATAATTAAACTACCTTA
>CAZSLY010000091.1:0-1863 GCA_964608045.1 uncultured Gammaproteobacteria bacterium
AAACTGAAATTGAACGAAGAAGGGCTACTCCTCCGCCAACCACCACTCCTTCAGCGACCGCAGCTTTCGTTGCCTCGACTGCGTCTTCTACCCTTAACTGCTTTTCCTTTTGTTCTGTTTCAGTCGTAGCTCCAACTTTTAAAACAGCCACCCCGCCAGACAGCTTGGCCAATCTCTCTTTAATTTTTTCTTTATCAAAACTTGACTCTGTTAGTTCTAGTTCTTTCTTCAATTGATTAATTCTTCCCTGTATTTTTTTCTTATCGCCCTTACCTTCCACAATCGTGGTGGTGTCTTTTGAAGAAGCTATCCTTCTGGCCCCACCTAAATCTTCAATCTTTGTTTCTTCTAATTTTGCACCTATCTCCTCTGAAATAACCTTAGCACCGGTCAAAACTGCGATGTCTTGAAGCATTTCTTTTTTCCTTTCACCAAAACCAGGCGTTTTCACGGCCAAAACATTGAACGTTCCCCTGAGTCTATTAACAACAAAAGTTGCCAAAGCTTCGCCTTCAACTTCGTCAGCAATGATAACTAATTCTTTCTTGCCTGAGCCGGCAATTTTTTCTAAAAGAGGCAAAATTTCATTAAGGCTAGAAATCTTTTTATCCGTGACTAAAATAGCAGGATCTTTATATTCCGCTTCCATTCTCTCGGTATTGGTCACCATATAAGGAGAAACATATCCCTGATCAAATTGCATTCCTTCAGCTATTTCTACTTCAAGGCCAAAAGATTGAGATTCTTCCACGGTGATGACTCCTTCTTTCCCTACTTTTTCCATGGCCTCAGCCACAATTTTGCCAATTTCTTCGTCATTAGCTGAAATAGAAGCAACTTGAGCAATTTCTTCTTTGGAAGAAACCTTTCGAGATAATTTTTCTTTTAAATTCTTAACAACTGCCTCTACTCCCTTCTCGATCCCCCGTTTTAAATAAACAGGGTTTGCACCAGCAGCTACATTTTTAAATCCTTCATTGATGATTGCTTGAGCTAAGACAACAGCGGTTGTTGTTCCGTCGCCAGCTACATCATTTGTTTTTGAGGCAACTTCTTTTAAAAGCTGGGCACCTAGGTTTTCATATTTATCTTTCAGATCAATTTCTTTAGCCACGGTCACACCATCTGAGGTAATGGTAGGCGAACCAAATCCTTTGTCTAAAGCAACATGACGACCTCTTGGTCCTAGTGTTACTTTAACCGCCTCAGCCAATTTGTCCACTCCACGCTTTAAGGCAGCGCGCGCCTCTTCTTTAAATAAAATTTGTTTAGCCATAGTTTAGAAATTTTAAATTTTAAATTATAAATTTTAGATTAGATTAGAAATTAGGCGATTTTATTTTAAAATCGCAAGGATATCTTCTTCGGAAATAATTAAATACTCCTTATCTTCTATTTTAATTTCATCAGGACCGTATTTTTTGAAAACCACCTTGTCGCCGACCTTGACCGATAATCCAGCCCGCTTGCCGTTTTCAAGGAGTTTACCCGGACCAACAGCGATCACTTCGCCTTTCTCCGGTTTTTCTTTAGATGTTTGTGGAAGAAAAATTCCACCAGGAGTCACCTCTTTTTCTTCTGTAGGTTTAACAATTACTTTATCTCCCAATGGTTGTAGTTTTATTTTAGACATAAAAGAGAAATTTTAAATTTTAAATTATAAATTTTAAATTATGAAAAGGGCTTCGACCCACTAAATAGCCCAATATTTTAAGGCTAAACTTAAAGAAATAGCTCCCCAAAATAAAGAAAGAATAACCAGCCTCTTCCCTTCCTTGACCGTTTTCTTTTCTTTCCATAAGGCCAAGCCAAAAATTAAACCAGCTGGCAAAGGATTAAAAATCGTGATCAGAAGACCAATGA
>CAZSLY010000092.1:0-1821 GCA_964608045.1 uncultured Gammaproteobacteria bacterium
TTTTTGGCACATTAGTCGCTTCTGGTGAATCAGGATCAAGAGCAATGGTTAAAGCACCAACTACAGCGGTCGCCCAACCAGGGGTCAATAAAGCTGATTCCGCGCCAGTCACTGCTGTGCCATCCGCATAAGTTTCAGAAGCAGCCACAGTCAACACATTAGCAACATCGTATCGGTTAGCAGCCATGACCTCAGCTGAAATTGCTCTTTTTTTGCCATCCTGAAGCAAGTAGACCTGAGTCGTACCTTCATACTTAATCAAACTACCATCAGGCTTGGTGGCTGAAGACTCAATCATTGTTCCCTGCGGATAGTCAAATTTGGTTAAAAGATCATCAGGCACCCAAGTCACCTTGGTCCAATTAGCATCAGCAAAAAGAGCTTGATAAATCTCCGCTGATTTGATTGGTCTTAATTTCGCGTTTTCCACAAAGAAAACCGCGCATGCTTCTTTACCGCCTAAACTCGTGGTTGTGCCGCGGAACATCGCGCCATCGCGAAAAGGAACCGCGTTATCATCAGCGTACTGAGCTAAATCAGTCGCGCTAACGGTCTTGACCGTGGAGAAATCAGAAGGATAACCCCAAGATAAATAAACATTTAAATGGGGAAAAACCCTTTTCTTCGCTCCTTGAATCAAGTAAACAGCCGAGCTATCCGCTGATTTCACCAGGTCGCCGTCAGCAATGGTCACAGCCATCACCGGCAGAACCGCTGAGCCAGCAGTTAGAAGAACAGTTGAAGCAACCGTTAAACTTGCAATAAATCTTTTTAAGTTCGACATAATTATTATATATTTAATATACATTTTTCATCCTACCCGTGCCTTTTAGGCATCAGGGCTCGACCTTTATAAATTGGAATTGGGTTTTTTATCGACTTAGGCCCTTTTCCAAAGGATGATTACTAATTAATTATCAATTTTCAAATAACAATTTTCAATAATCATTAATTCTATTCTTCTCTTTTTATTTCCCCAATTTCAACTCCTGTTTTTTCCGGTTCAAGAATCAAACCGCTTCTTAAATTTCCGAGTGAGCCTTCTAACTCTTTTTTCTTTAAAAGAGGTTTTGTCTTAGGCGCCGGGGTTGAAGTGGTATTTTCTTCTTTGATTTTTTCTTCAACTGCTTCGGTGCTGGTGACATTTTTCGCTTCAATCAATTCCAAATTTTTTAAAGCAACTGCCAAATTCTTTTGCGCTAAAGATTCTTTTGTTTCCGCTAAAAGTTTTTTTATCTCTTCAGTATTCTCAAAAAAAGGCACAACTTCTTTTTTATCCTCAATCGGCAAATCTGCTTCAAAAGACAAAATATCTTTTTCTCTGGCTTCTTCCGGCTTTATTTTTGAAGCGATTTCCTTTTTTAAACTTTTGACTTCTTTTTGAAAATCTTCGGTCACTACTTTTAAAAGAGGTGATTTTTGTTCTTGAAGAGTAGACGCTTCCTCTAAACGGACAGAAAGAAGTTCTGCTTTAAAAACCGCTTTTTTCCCTTCATCAAAAGTTAAGGCTAATTTTGTTTTTTCAGAAATTTTCTTTAAAGGATATAAAAAATTGCCGGGTAAAGATGAGGAAGAAGCATAAACTAAACCGGCCAGAGTCAAACAAACAACAAAAGCCACGGAAAGAGTGGCAAACACTGGTTTAAAAACAAAAATCGGCCCTTTTTTAGTTTCCTCAAAAAGATGGCCAAAATAACCCTCTAAAGAAGCCTTATTTCTCAGGCTCCAGGTTTTATCAGGCTTGATTCTTTGATATTCCCGGCAAAGGTCCTTTAAACCCATATACTATAGTAGACGAATTAAAAGAGAAAAAGTAACAAA
>CAZSLY010000093.1:0-1788 GCA_964608045.1 uncultured Gammaproteobacteria bacterium
GTACATTGTAAAACATCACATTCAAAGTATCTTGAGAAAAACCAGAAAACGAAATCTGCCCTGTTAAATGTTCACTGATTAACGGGGCGAAGTTAAGAGTAGTGAAATAAACCTCGGAAGGAATAGTTTCAGAAATTTTTCCTAAAATTTCAGTTAAATTAGGCTGGCCTTGATAAAAAGAGTCCAGGTCAATAAGAGCTCGCTCAGAGCTAAGGATTTTTTCTTCTAAGTTTTGAATTTGAGACTCTTTAAAAATTTTTTCTTCTTGACTTAGAAGAATTTTTTGGGCTTCAGCCTGACCAGAAATAAAAATCTTTATTGAAAATAAAATCAGAATCAAACAAATTAAGAAAATCAAAACTAAGATTCCTAAAATTAAAATTAGTTTCAATTTTTTTTCTTCCTGGAGAATCTTTTTTTCTGGTAAAGGTAAAAGATTTGTCATAACCCTACGAATAATTATTTTTTTTGATTCCCCGGAGTGCTAACCCTAAGGCAGCAGTATAACAAAATGCCCTTTCCAATGGTAATTCTGAAACCCCTTTTGACGGGTCAGCTAAAATATTTAACCAAGGATTTCCGACTTCAACTGGAATTTTTAAAGCGCTACTAAGAAATTCGGGGAGCCTTTTTAAATTTGCTCCTCCTCCACTCAGAAGAATTTTTTTTACTCCTTTGCCATTCAAAGGCAAGTGCTCATAAGAAGCATGGGATTGATAATAAATAAGATGTTTTTTAATTTGTTCAATTAAATCAGTTAGGGCAGGGATTAAGGCTTCAAAAATTTCTTTACCCCTTTTTCCCCCGAGTTGAAGGCCGTATTCTATTTTTAATTTCTCAGCCTCAGATAGGTTTATTTTTAAGGCTTTGGAAATAATTTCAGTAAAACCTTGGGAAGAAATCGGGATGGAAGAGGTAAACCTTAAAGAATAACCAGAAAAAATAATGAAACTGGTTCTGGTTGCTCCTAAATCAATTAAAAGAGAAGGGGGATTAGTAACCTCATCTTTAATTAAAGCTCGGCTGATAGCCTGGGATTCAATTTCAAAAATTAAAGGTTGCAGTCCGGATTTCTTTAGAACAGATAAATATGGATTAACTGTTTTTTTAGGTAAAGCAGTAATTAAAACATCGAATTGGTCTGGTCGAAGAACATTCGTTCTTCTCAACCCTTCGCTGCGCTCGGGTGATTGATTATAGTCTGGGGAGACAATTTGAGAATCTAAATAAACTTGGTCAATTGGTAAGGGAATATAGTTTTCAGCTTCATAAATTACGGCTGATTTTAAATCCTCCTCTGACATTCTGGGCATCTGAATTACTTGTAAAAAAGCTTTTTCTTCTGGTAAAGAAGCTACTACATATTTTGTTTTAAGTTTTTCTCCATTTACCTTGATAAGAGCAGCTTTAATGATTTTTGCTAAAGCTTCTTCTTTTTTAATCTCTCCTTTTTTAATTATCCCTGGTTTAATTTTTTCTTCTCCAAACGAAGCCAAATCAAAAAATTTTCCTCTTTTTTTGAGCTTAATAATTTTTAAAGAAAGGTCAGAAATATCTAATCCAAATGCCTCCGGTTTTAAAGTGAGAAATTCAAGCATATTTTTATTTTAATCTTTTATTCTGTTTCTTTCCAGCTGGTTATTTCCCAACCTCCTCCCGGTCCGGAAGAAAAGCTTGAATTGATTAAGCCTTCTTTATAAACAATTTTAGCATTGTTTTTCAAACGTAATCCGTAGCCAGTTACTTCGATAAATTCAGCATTATTCTCAACCACAATCAAACCATTGA
>CAZSLY010000094.1:0-1782 GCA_964608045.1 uncultured Gammaproteobacteria bacterium
TTTTATGCAATGAAAAAACTATCCGCGAAGTTATTGCCTTCCCAAAAACCGGCGACCTGAGAGATCCTTTGACCGGCTCTCCTTCAGAACTGCCTAAAACACAAATTGCTGAGGCTAATATAAAAATTCACCCTGTTAAATCCTCCGAAGGAGGAATTTCGTCAAAGACGAAATTATTTAACAGGGTAAAAAAAAATGAAAAATAAAATTCCCAGAATTTTGGTCAAAGACCTAAAAATTAAAGGAAAAAAAATTAATTTAAGGCCGCTAAAAATAACAGACGCGCAAGAAATTTTTTCAATTGTTCAAGACAAAGCTATTCAAAAAAATACCCTGATCCCTCTGCCAATAACTTTGAAAAGAGAGAAAGATTTTATTAGGGAAAGTCAAAAAAATTTAAAGAGAAAAAAAGAGGTGGTTTGGGGTGTTGAAAAAACCAAAAACAAAAAAATTATCGGCTGCCTTGGTTTACATAAGTTAAATTGGCAACATCAGAATGCGGAGATTGGGTACTGGCTAAAAAAAGAAGAAAGAGGACAAGGCCTGACGCCTGAGGCGGTAAAAATGGTCCTAAATTTTGCTTTCAAAAAATTAAAATTGCACCGCGTTTGGGCTGGTGCTTTTTTAGATAATAAATCCTCGCAAAGAGTTTTAGAGAAAACTGGCTTCAAAAAAGAAGGGAGCAGAAAAGAACACTTTTTCCGAATTAAAACCTGGCGGGATGATGTGCTCTATGGCATTTTAAAAAAGGATTTTAAATCAATCAAGAAGCCCTAAGAATTAACGCAAATTTTTCAAAACTTTAAAATCCTTGAAAAAAATCTTTTTTAATCTTTGCTGATATAAAACTGCGGCTGGGTGATAAAAAGGGATGATTACTGTTTTCTTTGTTCTGAAAATTTTTCCATGAAATTTGCTGATAGTTTGAAATTTTTTTTCTAATCCATATTTTTTTCCGCCTTCGCGCCTACTCCGCCGAAGCAGCTCCGGCTGCGAAGGCCGGGCGAAAGTCGCCGACGCTCCATAGCTATGGCGACGGAGCGCTACGGCGGATCCACCGAGGGTAGAAAAAATAAAAACAGTTGAAAAATTGCCCAAGGGACAAATAACCTTGGGTTTAATAATTTCTATTTGTTTTAAAAGATAAGGAACGCAGGATTCAATTTCTTCCTTTTTTGGCGGTCGATTTTTTGGCGGCCGGCATTTAAGCAGATTAGTGATAAAAATTTTTTCTCTTTTCAGCCTCATTCTCTCTAAGGCTTGGCCAAGGATCTTTCCTGCCCGGCCGCAAAATGGTTTTCCTTTTTCGTCTTCGCTTTCACCCGGCGCTTCTCCAATAAACATAATTTTTGCCTTCGAGCTTCCTTCGCCAAAAACTGGGTTTTTCCTTTTTTTATAAAGTACACACCTATGGCAAAAAAGCACTTTTCTTTTGAGATTTTCTAATTCTTTTTTCATTTTTTTAATCCCAGGGCTTCATCAATCTTCTTCTTGTCAAAACCAGAAACTAACTGACCATCAATTTCCGTGACCGGCAAGCTCAGCTTGCCGGTTTTTTCAATTAATTCTTTTCTTTTCTCCTCATCTTTTGAAACATCAACTTCCTCAAAAACAAATCCTTTTTCTTTTAAATAATTTTTTAACACCTGACAAAAAGGACAGAGGGGGGTTGAAAAAATAATAATTTTTGCCATAATTCAATTCTAAAAAAAAATTAATAAAAGTCAATGAAAACAAAAAGAGTGGTGATTAAAATTGGCAGCAGTATTATTCTTAAGAATA
>CAZSLY010000095.1:0-1752 GCA_964608045.1 uncultured Gammaproteobacteria bacterium
TCTCGCAGGCAAAACAACAAGACTTTTTCGTTACCGAAGTGGTTAGATAGTACAATTTAATTATACTGACTTTACAAATTTTTAAAAGTCGGTAAAATAAAATTATGTCTTTTTTTAAAGAATCTAGATTAGAAAGGCCAAGAAGGAAAAAAAGGAAAACCCTAATGTTGATTTTTATTTTTTTAGCCTTAATAATTCTTTTAATTTTTATTATTCCCAAAATCTCTAATAAAAAAGCTGTTATTAATAATATTAACAAAGAGAACCTTGAAGAAATAAAAGTTAATTTTTCGCTTGAAGGACCTTCAAATGTAAAAATTGGGGAAGAATCTCAGTTTACTATTAAAATTGCTAATCGAGAAGATTACGCTCTTAAAAATATAGAAATGAAGATAGAAACGCCGCCAAATTTTTTGCTGACCGATTCTTCACCAAATTTTGACCAGAAAATAGAAAAAGGCTATATTTGGTTTTTGAAAGAAATTTCAAAAGGCGAGACGAAAGAAATTGTTTTTAAAGCTGAAGATTTTAGTCTTTCTCAAGACAAGCCCGCTTCGCCAGAGCTTCAGCGAGGCGAGCAGTTCCTTAATGGTTCTCTTTCTTTTAACTTGGTCGGCTTTAACCCTCTATTTGAAAAGAAAGCATCTTTTTCTTATACTTTAGAACCATCAGTTCTGCTCACGGTTCTCTTGCCTCAAGAGGTTAATTTAGGCCAGGAGATGGATGTAATGATTTCTTTAAAAAATTTATCAACAAAAGAATTTTCGAAGCTTAAAGTTGTTTTACCGGAGAATTTAGTTTTCAAAGAAAAAGAATCTCTCAGCACAGAAGCCGGAAAGGCTGTCTGGCAAATTGAAAAATTATTGTCTCAAGAAGAAAAAAAAGAAACAGTAAAAGCGGTTTTTAAAGGGGAAATAGGACAAACTGATTTAGAATTTGTGGTAGAAGGAGAGAAAGATGACAAATTTTTCTCTTTAAGCAAATTAGAAGAGCAGGTTTTAATTGAAAAGCCTGATGTTTCTTTAAATATCAAGATAAACAATAAAGAAGTAGGAGAGGCGATTGCTAGTTGGGGGGAAATGGCGCCAGTAAGCATCTTTTATCAAAATAATAGCGAAGTAGATTTAAAAGATTTCAGAATAAAATTGGAGTTGAACGATTTAAGCTCGCTTAATTTAGAGAAAAGCGGAGAGAAAAAAGAGGTTATTTTTGATAAAGAAACTAGCTCTGGTTTTGAAAACATTAAAGCCAAAACATCTGGCCGAGTTGATTTTAATTTATTTCTAAAAGACAAACTTAGCGCAGCGACTGAAAGAATTAAAGAGGGTAAAATTGTTTTAAAAGCTTCCTCTGATTATCTGCCTGGCTTCGCCGACCCGCTTCGCCAAGGCGAGCCAGATAATTTATTAGAGAAAAAAGAAAGGATAAATTTAGGAGAAAAAGAAACAACTATTAAAATTAGAACTAATCTTAAATTAACAGCTGAATCAAGATATTATAGTGACGATTATTTACTTGTTCCGATTGGCGAAGGTCCTTTACCTTTTAGAGTCGGTGAGGAAACAAAAGTTTGGTTATTTTTCAGATTAAAAAATACTTCTAATCCAATTAAAGATTTAGTCGTCAAAGCAATTTTAAACCCAAAAATAACTTGGCTAGACATCAAAGAAGCAAGTAATGGTTCTATTTTCTACAATGAGGAGACAAGAGAGATTTCTTGGCAAATTGACCGTCTTGATTCTTATCAAGGTG
>CAZSLY010000096.1:0-1752 GCA_964608045.1 uncultured Gammaproteobacteria bacterium
TAAAGCCCAATTTTTTAGCCAGTTCTTGATTTTCTTCCAACTGTCTTTGCAAAACTTTAATAATTGAATTACTACTTTTGTCAGCTGTAACTACTGCATCTTGCATTTGTCCTTCATAAATTTCAGTAAATTTTGGTTTGGCATCAGCTGTGGTTTGTAAAATTTGTTCTTTAGTTTGTGCCGCAGCTTCTTTTGCTATTTTGGCAATTTGTGTTTCATCAAATTTCTGCAAATCAGCAACTGCAATAGTTGTGTCTCCTAAAGTTGCTCTGTCAATATGTTCGGCAAGTGACGGTTCTGGTGGCATTGGTGGACCTTCAGGTTCTAACTCAATAGGAATACCACTAGGCTGTCCTTGAATTAAATCTTTAGCTTGTTTATATTTTCCCAAATCCTTACCAAATAATTGACTGCTTACCAACAGACCAATGCCAAGAGATCCTAACTTTAAGCCAATTTTAGCCGCACGAGTGCCTCTTAATTTCTTTTTCCACTTTTTCTCTTCTTCTTGAGAAAGTTCGTCTAAATTGACTCTAATGTCTTTTGCAATATCATCTGCTTTGTTAGATTCTTCCATTATTTTTTTGTCTATTTCATTAATTTTTTCCGCTAATCTTTTTACTGCGGAATTTTCTTGCGGATTTTTACCGTCTAATCCAAGATTGATTATAAAATTGTTGCGTCTGTCCAAAAGGTCATCTCTTTGTTTTATTAAATCATCATAATTTAAATTTGAAATATCAATGCTGTCTAAATAAAATTCTTTGTCTGATTGATCAAATCGTTTAGTCAAATTTTTTATTTCATTTTCCAATATTTTTGAGCGAACTTTTACAAATCCTTTTTTAAAAATTCCTTTAATTTCAGTATCTTTTAAATTCTGCGCTTCGATTTTTTTAGAATTTATTGTTTCTTCCAAATCGTTTTGATTAAAAAATAATTCTTCTAACGAACCGCCTTTTCTTTTCTTTAACGCTCTTAAAATATTATTTGATAAATCATAAGCCAAGCCAGCGCTGCCTAAACCAGTCAGCGACCGTCTGACTGCACCCACTCCCAGCAATGCTCCAGCACCGCCAAAAGCAGTGGCTGGCAATAAACCTAATGCAACTGCAAAAGCCGGAATTGCCAATCCAGTCCTCAAATTTAATGACCGCAAAATTATGTTATCCGGTCTGCCAAAAACTTTAGCTAAATTTATTTCTGTCAAACGGTTGTTAAATTTTCTAAAGGCGGTTAAAAATCCTTTTTCATTGGCCAATCTTTCTTGAGCTTGAATGTCTTTATCGCACAAATGAACTGCTTCCAAATAATTTTTCTCTGCTTGCATTTTTTCCGCGCACATTTCTAAAAAAATCAACTCTTTCTCATCAAAATCTTTTTTATTTTTTTCATCTTTTATCATTTGCTCAACATCTTCAAACTGCTTGCCTTGCTCAAAAAGTTCAGTATATTTTTTGTTAAATTCTAAATTTAATTCTTCATTAGCTAAAATTTGATCTCTCAAAATTTCTTCCTGCTTTACTTCTTCATTTTTTTGCGGCTCCTCGCTCACCACTTCACTTAATTTTTGGTCTGGTTTTTGTTCTTGTTCTATTTTTTGAAGAGCTTGTTTTTGCAGCTCACTTTTTTCCTGTCCTAAAACTTCTGATTCTATCGGTTGTTCTTCTGTATTCAATTCCGGTTCGTCCTTTTTACCTTTTTCCACCATATCGTCATCAAACTTTTTTTTATTCTTGTTTTTCTCAAATT
>CAZSLY010000097.1:0-1723 GCA_964608045.1 uncultured Gammaproteobacteria bacterium
AGTCAACCCCATTAGAAATTTGCGGAGATTCTTTCTGCCGGGAATTCTCAGGCCAATTTTCGCCTGACGGCTTACGTTTTTCTACTGAGAGAGAGTTTTTAAAATTTCTAACGGGGTAAACCCTATGACTGAACTTAGAAAAAAAGTTTTTAGACACCTTTTGATTCAAACGACCGGCCGGGTTATTTTTGTGCTTTTAAGCTTGCTGATTGTCTCGTTGATGATGCGGTATCTAGGACCGGAAAAGTACGGATTTTATTCAATTGCCATTGCTTTTCTGCAGGTTTTTGGGATTGTGGCTGATTTTGGTTTATATACCGTCACCCTGCAATATCTGGGGATTTCCGATTCTTTCAAAGATAAGCGAAAAGTTGATGATCTGATGAGCAATCTTTTTACCATGCGCTTTTTTTTGGCTTTAATTTTTTATGGTCTGGCGGCTCTTCTAGGTTTGCTTTTTCCATATCAGCTAATAGTAAAAATTGGGATTTTGATTTTAAGCGCTTCTTTGTTTTTTTCCACCTTAATTCAGCATCTTTCCTCTTTGTATCAGAAAATGTTTGCGACTGAGGAAATTTTTAAAGCTGAGGTTTTAGGAAGAATTGTCCTTCTTTGCTTAATACTGATTTTTGTTTTTTTTAATTTAGGTTTTTATTTTATTCTTCTTACTTTTGTCATTGCCAATTTCATCAATTTTTTACTCCTTTATTCTCTTTCCGCCCGTTTTATCAAATTACGTTTTGCTTTTGATTTTTCCTTTTGGCAAGAAGTTTTTGCCAAGGTTTGGCCGGTTGGCCTAGCCATTGCTTTGAATGTTGTTTATTTTAAAGCAGATACTTTGATTTTGTCTTTTTACGCGCCAGCTTCAGCGGTTGGTTTTTACGGCGCTGCTTATCGGATTTTTGAATGTTTAATTACTTTCCCGATCGTCTTCCTTAGTTTGGTCCTGCCTCTTTTGGCCACAACTTTTATTTCTTCCAAAGAAAAATTTGGCGAGATTTTTCAAAAAAGTTTTGATTTTTTAGTGATGATCGCCCTACCTTTTGTTTTCGGTTCCCTGGCTTTAGGGCCGGGGATTTTAGAATTTTTTGGCGGTCAGGATTTTAGGGTTGCTGGTGAAATTTTAAAGGTCATTGCTTTAGCCGCGGGTATTCTTTTCGTCGGCGAACTTTTTAAACAATTAATGATTGTTCTAAATCAGCAAAAAAAAGTTCTTCCTTTTTATTTTTTGACGACTATTGTTTCTCTAATTGGGTATTTCATTCTTATTCCTTTATATTCTTACTGGGGAGCGGCCTGGATGACGGTTGGCGTTGAGTCCCTGATGTTTGTTTTTCTTCTAACTTATTTTAAAAAACAAACAGGGATTCTGCCCAAAATGAATTTTTTCTTTAAAAGTCTTTTTTCTAGCTGCTTGATGTTTCTTTTTTTGATTTTTTTTAATAAGATAAATATTTTAGCTTTAGTTGGTTTGGGAATTTTAATTTATTTTTTCCTTTTGTTTTTATTAAAAGGGATTTCTAAAGAAGAGATTAAGGAGATGATCGGTCAAAACGT
This sequence comes from uncultured Gammaproteobacteria bacterium, assembly GCA_964608045.1. Taxonomy (GTDB): domain Bacteria; phylum Patescibacteriota; class Patescibacteriia; order UBA2591; family CG2-30-36-38; genus CG2-30-36-38. Next base: position 1,558 of record CAZSLY010000097.1, read on the forward strand.
AAAATGACCTTGAAAAGTTTAGAAGATAATGATATTATTGAGTAATTGCTAATGATGTAATTGCTAATTACTTTGGCAACAATGATTCTTTGATAAATTTTGTCCTATTAGAGAAGCGATGCTAATATACGAATTCATACTAATTATACTAATATTCGTATCATTA
>CAZSLY010000098.1:0-1696 GCA_964608045.1 uncultured Gammaproteobacteria bacterium
ACTACCACTTTTATGCATTTTATTGCTGGTGGTATTATCGGTTATTATTTTACCTTGAGTAAATTTAGTTTGGGCAAGAAATTCTTTCCAATTTTTCAAGGATTTATCCTGGCTGTTTTTTTCCATGGCTTTTATAACGTTTTGTCTAGATTGAACCAACCATTATTTCTTTATCTTTTAGCTATTTTATTGATAATTATTTTTATTTTTATGTTTAGAAAAATTTTACATCTTCGCAAAATAGAGGTCAATTTATTGGCTTTAATGGAGAGACCTCAATTTCACTTAGTAGAACGGGACAAGCAAGCCAGTTAAACCCCATGGTGTTACCTTAGTAATCTTTACCCTACTAAATTCCCCAATTAAATTTTTTGTCTTTTTTAAAGAATCCTTTTTGACATTTATTTTTACCTTTTTAAAAGCGCTTGTCTCACCAAAAAGGTCTGCCTGTCCGGTAGGCAGGTATTTTTTCTTATCACCCATAATTAACACATCCACCTCTTTATTGAGGTATTTTTTATTATTATTTAGAGCACTTTTTTTCAAAATTTCAAAAAGTTTTTTTTGTCTTCTCTTTTTTTCAAAAGAATTGACGTTATCTTTAAATTTTGAAGCAGCCGTTAAAGGTCTGGGAGAGTATTTAGAGATATAAGCCATATCATAATTTATTTTTTTTAATAAAGAAGCTGTTTTGTCAAAATCTTTAATTGTTTCGCCCGGGAAACCAACAATAACATCTGTTGAGATAGTAACCTTTATTTTTTTGTTTTTTGCTGTTTTTCTTATCTTTTGAATAATTTTTTCATACTGTTTAACAGTATAGTCCCTGTTCATTTTTTTTAGAATTTTGTCAGAGCCTGATTGAATAGGCAAGTGGAAATATTTACAAATTTTATTAGTTTTCCGAGAAAAAACCATTTCTATTAATTCATCTGACAAATCCTTGGGGTGAGAGGTAATAAAGCTTAACCAAAATTTTCCTGGTAAATCAGCAATTTTTTTAAGAAGATCAGAAAAGTTCATGGTTTTTGTGATTTTAGAGGTCGGACCTCCTTGAGGTCCGACCTCTAAGTGTTCTATTAATTTTTTATTTTTTATTTCTCCCTGGTACGAGTTGACATTTTGTCCTAAAAGAATAATCCTTTTGAAATCTTTTGCTAAAAGATTTTTTATTTCTTTGAGGATTAAAAAAGGGGAGCGAGAATATTCTCTGCCTCGTAAATATGGAACTACGCAATAAGCGCAGAAATTATTACAGCCGGTCATAATTGGGACATAGGCCGAGGGGAAAGAAGAAACCAGCGGCGCAATTTCTAAATAGTTTTTCGGCAAACTTAAGGGTTTAACCCTTAAGTTATTCGAGTCTAGATTTCTGGAAGAGGTCAGGATTCTAGGCAAATCTTTAATGTTAAAAATTAAGTCTACTTTGTCATGGAGTTTTTTTCTATCTTGCGGTAAAATACAGCCAGTCAAGATTATTAAAGGTCCGACCTTTGAGGATTTCTTTGAGGATTTTAAGGAAGGTCGGACCTTAAGTTTTTCTATTAGACCGTAAACGCGGTCTACAGCCGATTGTCTAACTGAGCACATATTAATTACCACTAAATCAGCTCTGCTAAGGTGGAGAGTTTTTTTAAAATTCATTTTTTCTAAAACAAAAGCGATTCGTTCTGAATCACTTTTATTCATCTGACAG
>CAZSLY010000099.1:0-1568 GCA_964608045.1 uncultured Gammaproteobacteria bacterium
ACAAGTATTATACAAAATTACTTGAGAAAAATCAATTAAATTCGAGGCGGCGTAAAAAGAAAAAGGAAAAACGAAAAAATTAGTCTTTCTTAAAAAGAAAGACACGAGCTATAGCTCGTTAAAGAAAGGAGAAAACAAAAATTACCAAATATATTGCTTACTGTCGAAAATCAACTGACGAAAAAGACAAACAGATTATGTCTATTCAGCAACAAATTGCTGAATTAAAAGCATTTGCTGACAGAGAAAAACTCGAAATCTCTGAATTTTTGACCGAAGCAGAAACCGCAAAAATTCCTGGAAGGCCAGTTTTCAATTCTCTCATTTCTTTAATTGAAAAAGGATTAATCAACGGAATTATTTCGTGGCATCCCTGACCGTTTGGCCAGAAATTCGATTGATGGAGGAAAAATAATTTTCCTGATCGACACAGATAAACTTGTGTCTCTGAAATTTCCTAGTTTTTGGTTTGAAAACACTCCACAAGGCAAGTTCATGCTTTCAATCGCATTTGGCCAGTCAAAGTATTATGTGGATAATTTATCAGAAAATGTAAAACGCGGTTTGTATTTTAAGGTTCGCCGCGGCGATTGGCCGGGGTACGCTCCTTTTGGTTATCGAAATAACAGAAATACCAGAAAAATAGAAGTTGACCCTAAAGAAGCAAAGCTGGTAAAAGTTGCCTTTAGAAAATTCGCCGCTGGCGAATTTTCCATGGCTGATATTCGCAATCTATTTTTCAGGAACGGGATTAAAAGAAAAAACGGCAAACCATTACACCTAAACCAAATTCGAGATCTTTTAACCCGTTCTTTTTACTACGGCCTGATGATTTATCACGGCGAGACCTACGAAGGAAAACACAAACATTTAATCGCTAAAAAGCTCTTTGATAAAGTCCAGGAAATTTTGAAAGCAAAATATAATCCCAGACCGCATACCAATAAATTTGCTTTCACCGGATTTATCAAATGCGGTGAGTGCGGCAACGCCATCACTGCTGAAAAACATTTTAAGTTTTATCCTCGAACTAGAGGAAAAGTTGGTTATACCTATTACCGCTGTACCAAAAAATCCGGTCATTGCTCGCAAAAATATATCAGCGAGGAAAAACTAGAAGAACAATTAAAAGAAATCGCCGGAAAAGTGGCAATTTCTGAAAAATGGGCTAACCAGCTTATTGCTTGGGCGGAAAGAGACGCTAAAAAAGAAAGTAGTCAAGCAAAAGTAGAGTTGGCAAGACTAAAGCAGGAGTTAAAAGCCTTCGATCAAAAACTCGACAAACTTTTAGACATTTATCTTAACGAAACCGTTGATACCCAAAGTTATCAAAAAAAGAAAAATGAATTTCTGGAAAAACAACAAATTCTTAAAGAGCAAATCGAGGAAATTCAAAAGAGGGGAAGTGTCTGGCTCGAACCACTGAAAGAATTTGTCTTTAGCGCTCTAAGAGCGCAAAAAATCGCGCGCGAAAAAGATAATGGCGAAGATTTAAAAATCTTCGCCAAAAATGCTGGCTCGAACTACTTTTTAAGAAATCGCCGCCTCGAATTTAGCTGGCAGAATCC